>JAXMMN010000068.1:0-2461 GCA_034366485.1 Bdellovibrionales bacterium | reverse complement strand
CGGATGGGTTTCTACCACATGTGGCGCTGCATTCGTTGCGATCGACAGCGACTTCAGATTTTGTACATCAATCCGAAAAGCTTCACGATTTAGAAAGTAAGCAGAGGGATAGTAATTGTGTCGATCAAAGCCTTCGGGCTTCTGGATGATCCCGCCGTGCAAAAATCTGCCGGCCGAAGCTTCGTTGAAAATCGAACCAGCTATTGGTGCGCCAGCCTTCACGAGTGCCGCTAAGCCAAGAAGAGAAGCCCCACCGTATAAGATTCGCCGTCTTGAACTTTGCACCTGTCCAGGCTGTCACGCCTGGGCCGCAAAGGGAATCAAGCCAACCATCAAGCTAGACGAACAGCCGTCTTAAAACACGTCAGTGAGTGGGTGTAGAAACTCTGTCCGGATCAAATTCCTGTAGTGAGGACAAGAGTTTCGCGATGTTTTGCTTGGCTGACCCTTCATTCGCCAACCGAAGACGACTGGGGCCGTAGAGAGCTTCAGTAAAATCGGCCGTGTGCGAGGCTGCGATCTCTTGATTGAGAAGCACTTTCGAAGAGGATTTCTCAGTGAGAATATAGGAGATGACTGTATCAACGGTCATATCAAAACCAAACCAAGGTTGATCGACTTTTCTAATCGATGCCGACAACACGTAGCGAGCTTGATCGGGATTCTCGGACTCGATGCCAGAATTTTTCAAAGATTTAGAAAGCGCTTCCTTGAAGTTTTCGTTCGAGATTTGCGACACCCATAACCGGTAGGTCTCCCGCCCGCCTTCGACGCCGCCAACGGAAACAGACTGCCGTAGCTTTTCATTCGCGACAGCACTACCAGCTACCGGCTCACCTCCCGGAATGCCAACCACCATCCGGTCGACCTTTGCACCAGAAACACATCCCGTTAGAAACCCCGTGATCAAGGGAATAACCATTAGCAATAAAGCGGACGACACAAGACGACGACGAAGAGATGCATGCATAACGAAATCCTCCTAAGGATTCGTATAGCTAAACGGCCACCTCTTTAACCGTCAAAGAAAGCCGCCTTGAATCGTTCCATAACGGAAACAGCGTCAGGAATAAGCAATTTTGCTATCGACGAATATTAAATCGTTGGTGAAAATCGAGTGGCCGCATTCGAAATGAGATTCGCATGAAGTATCTTTCGCCATCACCATTGGTTCGCTGACTGCGATGCAATGTATCTGATTTCAGAACAAGAAATGACTCTGACGGAATATCAAACTCAACGGCGCCTATGTAGTCGATTTTCTGTTGTGATACCGATCCCGTGTGCGCATTGAGTACCTCTGCCAAAGCATCTCGATTGAGCGTCTCCGTCGCCGCGAGAAATTTGGTCGGTGATAAATTCGGCGGATCCGATTTCTGGTAAATGAAAACCGAATCCCCTCGATCTGCATGCCATTCACCGGTCGACATCTGGAGTTTTCCAGATTCGAGGCGTTGTGCCTTTACAACAACCTCAAGAACGAGTCCTTCGCCTGAAGCAGGATCGATGATACCCAGCCGATCAAACTTCTCTCCCAAGAGAGGGTTTAAGGCGATCAACTTCTCTAAAAGGACCCGATCAACTTTTTCAAGCGACTCCAATGCTTGCTGCTTTGAAAACGCGAAAAACGTACTTTCTGACTGTGCACGATTTCGAAATATGGACTTAAGATTCACTTTGGGCGCTTTGAGAAGCTGTGAGGCAAAATCAAAAACACCTGGGACTGGGTCATTGCCTAGAAGACCACGAAAGGCCATTTCACAAGGGTGTCCAAAGGCTGCATTTTGCCATAGCACTAAACACGTTGCGAACAATATGAAAGATTGCAGTCGGACCTTCATGCCTAATGCGGATTGCAAGTTAGAGTCCGAATATGCAGACCACCATGGACTTGCAGTCCCTTCCCCGATCGACCTAGGTGACGTAATTGGTCACTTCATTAGGCCCATTTTAAATCACTCAGGATGGACATATTTAATTTTAAAAAGAAGTGGCTGTTCTAAACCATCCATTGAAAGCTGAAGATCCGCACCGTCACCTGTACTGGAGTAAAGTGCTTGTGGATCAACATTTTCCAGATCAAACGCTAAGCGAATGACTCCAGCTACAAAGTAAGTTGGCTGGCACAAAACTTCCAAGTTCATCTTTGACTTGTCCATTTCATAGCGGCCAACACATCCTGGATCCGGAATTTGTTCTTCGCCAATTTTCCCAGTTAGTATGACAGACCGGTCAAAACCGATGAACAAACTTTCGAATCCCAACAGTGGTTGCGCGCTTATTAATTTGTATTTTCCCATTTCCAGATCGCTGACAGATGCGGAGCTCAACATTGGAATCAGGGAAATGAGAGCGATGATGAAGAACTTCATTGTTTAACTTCCTTATTAAAGTGAGATTCCGACCTGGATCGAGCCAATCGATTGCGATGCTGATTCAACGAGCTGTAGTGACGTCGAGT
>JAXMMN010000067.1:0-3670 GCA_034366485.1 Bdellovibrionales bacterium | reverse complement strand
ATTCGATTGCGTGGCGCGTGAGACCACTGGAAGGAACAGCATTCGTCGAGCCGCTCTTTTTTTGCTATCGGCAATCAGAATGCCTCTTCGGTCTTTCATGACCTTTTCAAGTCGCTTGAATTCGGCTTTCGATTTCTCTTCGAACGACGGTGTGCCAACAGAGAGTACCTTTAGCAAGGGATCCAATGCCCAGTTTAAATTCGTATCTGCGGCGTACTCACTATAGAATTGGAGTCGACCAGCAAGGATAGAAAACCAATTTTGCTTTATCATTGGATCACGCTCGGCTGCGGTCTCGGTGATAAATGCTTGGCTGAATTTCAAGTTTGGCGTTGGCTGATCGAGCTCTTCGACGAGGTCCAAAACAATCGCGCTGATGGCCGTGTCCGATAGACTTGGGTTAGAGCTCCCTAGGTTTTTCAAAAATTGGAGTTTGGCCGTTACACTCGACGCGAGCGTGAGCGCCTTGATGTTTTCTTCGCCCATGACGAACTCTGAACTCTGCTGTTCATGGAGATCTCGTGGAAGCCATGTTACGGTTCCAGAAGATCCTCGGGAACCCGTGGCTGTCAGGACAATCGTGCCGAGAAGATACTTTCGATAAACATCGCTGTTCTTTTCGACGACACCGCTAGAGATCAGCTCAAGGCTATACTTTTCACCGGGCGCCACTTTTTCGAGGGCGTCGCGTACCTCTTGCGCGTGCTTTGCAAATTCGCGCGGAGACGGCTTTAAAAACGCTTCAACCTCGACGGGAACAATGGTCTTAGAGCCGCGAGCTGCTGGAGGAGCTTTTCCGGCTTTTAGCTGCGCGAGAAAGTCTTTGTGCAGGACAGTCGTCGCATCTTTCGAACTGGTTTTTCCGAGAAGACTGTAAAGGTGCCGGTCGCCTTCAGTTTGGCTGCCACCAACAAAATAAAATCGTATTCCATTTTCGGACAACGTTTTTAAAACTTCATCGGAATTGAACTGCTCATAGGGAAGAGCGGCGACTTCATTGTTCCGGTAGAGGTTGTTCAGGACGATAATCGTCTTGTTTCTATAAAGCTCGGCTATTGCCGATCCGCTTTTTAAATTCTGAAAGAGTTGAATCGGGCCCTGGAAGGCGAGATCCCAAACGTCGACTTTCATTCCCAATTTTTTCGCAAGTCCAAGCCAGCTGAGATATTCCTCTCGCTTCGTCCCACTATTGGTGACGATCAACCAGTTAGCGTCTTTATGTCCGCCGAAGGTTTGTGCGATAGAAAATCGATAACTACGAAGTTGAATCTCTTTGTCGGACCCATTGGGGCCAAGAGTTTTTAGGGTCGCACCTGTTTGAACATCAATGGTTGTGTAGGGGAGGTGATTGTCGTCGAACTTCAGTTTCCCTTTAACGACAAAGCTTGCACCTGGAGCAAGGAGGGCCACCGTTCGCGCAAATGTCGAGGCAAGTGATGTGCCGTCAAAGCTGATTCCGCCTGGAAGATCTTCACCAGGTGGACGCCATTGTCGAATGGATGTCGAGAGCGCTCGTGCTTCAGCAGAATTCAAGCCGATCGGACTTCGAGACAAGTTTTTTACGGACCACGAAACGTCGATGATTTCGCCTGGGCTTACAGCATTCCGCTTAGTTTGAAGCGGGGTGATTTCCACGGGATATGAAATGACCAAGGTTTTCGGCAGCTGGAGTCCGCGTGGAGTTCGTTCGATTCGTGTGATTCGACCAAACGGCACGATGGATTCTGAAAGCGAAAGTCGATTTTCTGAAACAGGAAGTTGAGTGTCGCGAATTCGAAATCGAAAAGTTTTTCCAAGCGTGGTCGAAGTGCGACCATTCACTGCGGGAATTTCAATTTCTATCGGCTCAGCCGTGATCCAGTTCCCCGATCCTAGGGAAAGAAGTGCTTTTGCCTTCCCGGGAACCCATGGCATATCGCTTTGGTTTTGCACGACAAGATCAGTGACTTCGATCACTTCACCCGGCTCGAAAATTCCGTTGGCGTTCGATTCGCGAAATGAAAACGAAGACAGTCGCAAATCGATCGCGTTCTTGTAGATGGTCGTTCCGCCCGGACCTGACACGACGAATTGATAGCTGCCTCGTCCGCCGCTAGTTCCGCCCGAAATGTTTCCTCGTCCCGCACGGCCATCGCTGCCGTCTGGCCCGTTGCTGGCGCCCGGTCGACTTACGGAGCGAGTATCATCGGTGCAGTCACCTTTGACGACGCTCGACGAACCATTTCCATTGTCGACAAACCTGTCAGCTGCACAAGTTTGGGTTCCAGTTTTTTCCGTCCACGAGGCGCCACTTCCTCCGCGGCCACCGTCGCCACCTTCACCGGCGCGTCCGTTGTAACCTGGGTCTCCGCCTTTTCCGCCTTCCACTTCAAAGCCGACAAGCATAGAAAGGTGGAGATCTTCAGCCGCAAGTTTTACGGTGATTTTTCCGCCATTTCCTCCGTTGGATCCTCGAGTCCCATCGCCGCCGTCGCCGCCGTCTTCGCCGGCTCCACCATTTGTTGCATGTGAGTATTGGCTTGCGCTACTTCCGCTTGATCCGTCGCTACCGTCGCGACCATCGGCTCCGCGGCCGCCGTTTCCGCCTCGTCCACCGTTAGCGCGAAGATGTAAAGACACATTCGGAGAAATTTCGACTCCGTCTTGGACGCCGCGATTTCCAACCGTGCCGACGATTTGCATGATGGCTTTTCCGCCGCGATCCAAATCAGTCAAGGACAACGAAATATCTCGTCCATCTTCTCCTGGCGACGAAGCTGTGGCACTTCGTCCGTGCCAAGTTTCCCGGCTTCCATCGCTTCCCTCACGCCCTGAAGAGTCGTAAGTTGCTGCGTAGCTAGAATATCCTGCAAATGACTGCGCAAAAAAAGGTACCAGCAAAAAGAGCCTGACGGACGTCGCAAAAATGACCTTAAACCTCGAGGGTTGGCGGGGACGTGTCCTGTTTTTCACAAGGCTCTCCTTTCGTGATCTCGTGATTAGGGCAAACTTCATTCCCGTTTTGTAAGACGGGAAGGGTTGTCGAACTCTTAGACAAGGTGGAATCAGGCTGCAGTCAAATCGTGCGCAGGGTGGAAACCAGCTTCGTGGTTGAGCCCGTCGATCCCAATCAAGGCCGTCGATTGTCATTGGTCAGCACAAATGAGCCCGATTGAGGCCTCACTTTTGGATATGCAACACGTCAATTGGAGTGGGTCTTTGACGGGAGTTCGATCATAGGAACAAATTTAACTTCTACTGGTAATAACAAATGCGGGAGGATTTTCGCGTGATACTCAAAGCTGTCAATAAGCGTTTCGGACCGGTTGTCATAAAATCGTTGCTAGCGCTCGAGGTGGTTGCTGCAGTCAGCATTGGCCTTGGTAGCTATGCCTCTGCCTCTACATTTGTTTATTGCTCGGAAGGAAGCCCAAGAACATTCAATCCGCAGATGGGTTCAGACGGTCCAACTTTCAATGCAAGCTCTCGAACGATTTATAATCGTCTCGTGGATTTTGAAAAGGGCGGAACAAAAGTCATTCCGTCGCTCGCAGAAAGTTGGTCAACTTCGAAAGACAAACTTCAAGTTACGTTCAAGCTTCGCAAAGACGTCGCGTTTCAAACAACGGCTTGGTTTAAGCCCACTCGTCCGTTCAATGCGGATGACGTGGTCTTCACGTTTAATCGCATG
>JAXMMN010000066.1:0-2378 GCA_034366485.1 Bdellovibrionales bacterium | reverse complement strand
CCGAACTCTGCTTTTTCAATCATCCCCTAGAACAGTCGAGTCGATCAGCATCTCTATCCATAAGACCGGATCAGCTCGCCATTCGGTTAGTGACTTACAAAGAATCACCAACCTGTCTTAAAGTCTGACAGGAGCTTTAGGCATTTGCCAAGCCTCCATTTAAGACCTTTATCGAATTCTAGACTCGTCGTGTGTCGGGCTTTCGCTTGAAAAGCGCCCTCACAACTAAACCAAGAGCTTGTTTAACCGACATAAAGGCTAGCAAATTATTGAAATAACTCTAGTTCGTAAAAACGAAATACACTGGACTTAGTCCTCGGAAGTCGCGTCTTGTGAAATACCTAAGCGGGACTTCAGTCGATACAAAACTGTCGCAATCTTAAGATTTGGGTGTGGTGTCACGCCAAAAACATCATCAATCTGACGTCCCCAGGTATGGACCTTGGCCCATTGAATAGAAAGCCCGACGTGAGAAAGTGATTCCGCCGCCTGCATCAATGCGCCCCGAAGGTCACGGCCCTGAAAGCTAATCACCCACTCAGAATCGCTCTGTGAGAGAGCCTCAACACTCTCAAAAATTCGATTTTCAGGAGAAACAGAAAGTGGCGACTCGTGAGATTGCGCCGTCTGAAAGGAAACAGTTTTCACGATGGATTGTAGTTTTGCTTCAAGGGCCCGAACACTGGCTTCACGAGGCGGCTTAACTTCAAACCAATCATAAACGCCAATATCGAGATCCGACAGAATGCTCGCATGCCTAACCGACAACCCCGCCGCTTGAAGTGTGCGCGCGAATTTCGCAAACAGTCCCGATTCATCGCGACTCACATGAAAGCGAATCCAAAGTCTGTTGTCGCGCGCCACGCGGCAAATTCGCACATCGACGTCAGTCGAAGCCATGCGATTGCGCACGTACTCTAAATCGCTGGCCAGTACCGATGTTGGAATTCCAGAAACCACGAATGGGTCCAGTCGATCAAGCACGGCCAGCCAAGTGCCCGTTGCTTTTACTTTGGAAGCCGAAGGGCTTCCTGCGCGCAACTTGGTTTCTAATTTCGCAAGCTGAACCGCCTCAGGTTTTTCGAGATTTCGAACGAGGTCGAAAAGCAGGCGCTCTTTCCAGGGGGTGTAGGCTTCACGATTGGTCGCCAGGATATCCACCGCCGTAAAGATGGCGAGGCGAGAAAGCCTCTGACCTTTGACGCCCTTGGCGTGAAGGGCGCGCCACGTGGCCGGGGACGCCGGATTTCCTCGAAACGCGGCAACGGAAAGTTCGAGATGATTTTCAATCAACCAAATGATTTCAGATCGCAGACTTTCGGGAACATTCCATTTTTCAAAATCAAGGTTCGCAATCACCACGGATCGGTCCGAATGCTCCTTGCCACTGCCCTTGCCGACATCGTGGTAAAGCGCACTCCAACCGAGAATCTTCCAGTCTTCAGCCGACATCGCCTTCACAAGATTTTTCAAACGCCCCAGAACCGTCGGTCTCGCTGCGACCCGCTTCATTTCGCGAATCGCCTGTAAGAGGTGCGTGTCGACTGTGTAGCGATGGTACTGATCGTGTTGGACATAGCCGACTATTTTTTTAAAGTCCGTAACAGCGAGATCAATCCATCGAGACCTAAAGAGGGCGATTGCAAGCCGGTCGTCTTCTCTGGGATCCACGGACTTAAAAAGAATGCGGCTTAAAGCCGCTTGAGCAGACTTTTTCTCGGAAGCAGACCCTCGCATCGCTTGTCGATAGAGCTTGAAGCCAAGATCTCTCGCCTTGGCCTGCATTAAGATTGAAGGATCTTTCTCTAGCCACGATGCCAAAAGACTGAAATCCAAATCAGCGCGGTTAAGCTTTTTAAGATCTGCATCGGTGGCTCGCACAAAAGCGAAATCGACATCGGCATAAAATGAAACTCGGGCGAGGCCTTTTTGAATTTCGCGCATGAACTCTTTGGAAGATGGAAACCCCATCCAAGTCGCCAGGCCAGGTTGTTCGTGGGCACTGAGAAGATCCCCGCCCCCCAACGACAGTTGCGATTTTGCACGGCAAATCAAAAAAAGCCTGCGGTAGTATTCGTAAACCTCGGCGGCATGCGCTCGCTCTTTGTCTTCAAAGCGAAGCGGAAAGATGGACCGCAATTGAAGCGCTTGCTGCAAGTCCCGCAATCCGCCAGGTCCATACTTTAAATTTGGCTCCAAAAAACCAGCAACTGAATTGGACCGCTCTTGCCGATCGTCGCGTTCCCGCCTTAGCGCCGTCAGAATTTTTAATCGCTTCGACCGCAAGCCAGCTTCAAGTTTTTGAACTTGTTCCGATAAAAGGCTGTGCGCACCTTCAACCAAAGGCCTTGCCGTCAGCAACGCCAGAACATCGAACA
>JAXMMN010000065.1:0-3069 GCA_034366485.1 Bdellovibrionales bacterium | reverse complement strand
TGAAGGATTCTCCACCGTTTGGAAAGCTTCTGTCCTTCGTCGCAAGATCAAAATCCTTTAACGCCGCCTCGACGGAGGCGGAAAGTATGCCAAATTGGCGCACAAACTTCGGACGAAAATCGGTATTTAAACCAAGCAAGTCCTGAATGACCAACACCTGTCCATCGCATCCGTTTCCTGCGCCAATACCGATGGTCGGAACTTTGGAAGCCTTTGTGATTTCATTGGCGAGAGTCGAGGGAACGCATTCGAGAACGATTGCGAAGACGCCTGTGGATTCAAGTTTTATCGCCTGCTTTTTTATCGCTTCGGCTGCTGAAAGAGTTTTTCCTTGGACGCGAAATCCACCAAATACGTTGACCGATTGAGGCGTTAGCCCGAGGTGTCCCATGACGGGAACTCCGCTTTCGACAATGTGATGAAACGTTTGTTCCGAACCGTCGATGCCTTCAATTTTAACAGCATTTGCGCCAGCACTCATAATCAGTCTCACGGCTTTCATCGTCTCGTCCAGACTTCCGCGGTGAGCGAGGAACGGAAGGTCAGCCACAATAAACTTAGTGGGTGCTCCACGTCGAACCGCTTCTACGTGCGTCGCCATCATTTCGGGAGTGGCTTTCAACGTATCGCTGTGGCCATGCATCGTCATAGCAACGCTGTCGCCAACGAGAATGCAATCGATCGAGCTTTTCTCCACCAGCTTAGCAAATGTCGAGTCATAGCAGGTCACCATGGAAATCGGATGACCGGTTGATTTCGCTTTTAAGAATGACGGTAGGTTGAAAATTTCTCGTTTCATTTTCTAGCGGCCTCCAGCCGATTGAGTTGAACTAAGAGAGAATACATCTGCATCAACGTGGCATCGGATTTTGTTTCAAGGGCGCCAAAGTGTGTTGCGATCATCTTCAGATCTCCGCGTGCAACCGGGCCAGTCAATACAGAGGTCTCACCAGCTGCAGATAAATTCTGGAAAATCTGGTTTCTAAATACCTTCAAAACGGATGGGTCCAAATTGAGGTTGGACTGGAATCGCGCTTGGACCGACTCCCAAGTCATGACGGTCAGGCCGCCAGCGAGCGCGCACAGCGCGTGATAGTAGGGGCGATCGGAAGCGTCGATAGAGTGAACCGGGTTTTCAATACCGGGCAAAAGGGATTCAAGTCTGAAATCTGGTGTGACGGTCGAGCGATCGAGAACAAATGGAATCTGCGAGAAAGTCTGAACCCAGCTTGGGTCGCTCGTGTTGCCGAACGTGGTGAGCGGATGTGTTGCATGCACGGTTAAGCGCTGCTCGCCTCTCGAGACCGTCAGACTTGGCTTGCCGCCACTAAAATGGCAGACCGTTTTTCCGACGAGAGAGGTGAAATTTTCTTCGACAAATTCACTGATCGCGTCGTCTGACACCGCAATCCAAACATGCGTTGGACCTTCTTTGGCGCAAAAATCAGAAAACCTCACGCCGAGCTGGCGATGCCAATGAGAACATTGAGATTGGATGTACGTTTTGAATGCATTTGCCACGCGTCCATTGCCGACGATGAGGACTCTGGAGGGGCTATTATTTAGATTCATATGAAGTGCCATCGGTACCTGTCCCATGGATCAAGTCCTAGTTAAGGGACATTCCTAGCGGTAGGACAGAATTCCTTCAATCAAAAGCGAGAGATTGACGCCAGGCGCTTCCCGGCCTATCCGCTTAGGCATGGATGGAATGAAGTATACGAAGTATGGCATCGCATTTGGACTGATTGTTGTCACCGTCGGGATCGCTTTGACGATCAAGTATGGCTACCGTCCTGCACCTAAGCGGATCATGAAGCCTTCGTATTTTGAAAAGCCCGAGCAAATCGGTGCGGTGGCACTTAAGCGTTTCTATGCCCAACTTGCTAATGAGTATCCTGTCATCTTGGGGCTTCCGACAAATCGAGACTGGTCGAAGGATGTAGCGTTTGGTTTCGCTTCTGCAGCGAAAGAAAATCAACGCGAGTTTGTAAAAATATTTGTCGAGAAAAAGATGGATCAAGCGGTTCGTGATGCGTTGGCTACCGTCACCACGAACTTAATTGAAATTGAGACCAACACAGAGTCGCTGTCAGAACTGGGCGACGCTGTCACTCAAGCGATTGCGCAAAAAGAGCTAGTTCTCGTCGTTATGACGAACATCTATTCGACCCACATGGTGGAGGGAAATCCGATTTCACGGCTTGAAGCTTTGATTGATCTTCCAGGGCGAAACGAAGGAATCGCCGTGGGAATTTTTTCTGTGACGGTTGGGCCACTTGCCCTTGAGGCCGCCCAGGAAAAGGAAATAGATCCGATTTGCATTGGCTCCGAGCGAGATGGTCAGGGTACGGCAGATTTGGGTTGTGCGATCTTAATGGCTGGCCGCGGATACTACAGAAAACAAATTCTAGAGTCCGAACCTGGCATTCGTTCACGCTACATCGCGGTCATGCAAGAGCCTAAGCCCAACGACTATCTCCTGCTCGTTCGCGAGCCTTCAGCGAAGTAACTGAAGGGTACCTGCCTTAAGAAAGGCCGAGCGCTAGTTCGTGGGCTAGCGGTCTCCGTTCGGCTCTGAAGTATGTTCGCGGTGAGTAGTCCAATAGGTCGCTTAGCTTTGGCATATACACACAGGCGTAACGGTCAACCTGAGTGGCGAAATAGCTCTCTTCATTTCCAGCTCGCATGATTTCGCCCCAGTGCGAATTGAAGACGCCTTGCTGTTTTTTGATAAGCGATGAAATTGTCTTATCGATTTCTGAGATCTTCGACTGCAGATCCTGCACCCGATGATCGTCCGACTCGTCAGAGGCTTCGATACGTTTCGTAATGAGCTCGACGAGGTCATGTTCGAGCGGCTCCTTTTTGTCCATCAAGATTCGAATCTCTGCTGAAAATGGCTGAGCCTTGATGTAGTTTTCAAGCTCGGAATCGAGCTCTTCGACAACGAGCGCTGTTCTCCAGTTGCAGTCTTTTTTCAAACGCAAAATGTCGCCATAGATATGATCGCCGATATAGAGAATATCGTCTCCTTCGACGCCAAGATCTTTCGCAAACTTAGCAGCT
>JAXMMN010000064.1:0-1395 GCA_034366485.1 Bdellovibrionales bacterium | reverse complement strand
ATTTTTCGATCAGCACGCGGGACGAGAAAAACACAGCTGGAAAAAGTGCGATACTGATGACGGCAGAGCCCATCACGATCGAATTGTAAAAACGCGTCAGCGGAACAATCGGCATGTTGTACATTTCAGTGAAAATCCCGTTGAGCGCAGGTAGCTCCAGGACCAATGTGCCGATCTGGTGGGCGACGGGATCAAGAGCCCAGGCGACCAATGAAAAGAAAAAGCCGAAGATAGTCGCTGCGCCGATCTGAATGCGGAATAAAAAGAGAAGCGCAATGACCAAAAGTGTTTGCAATGAAAACGCAGGTGCAAAGCCCAAGATCAATCCGCAGGCGATTCCGCTTGCGAGCTGGTTCGTACCGGTGTCCGAGTTCAGAAGTTTTAGGAATCCAAAAATCTGCTTCAACATGAACGTCATGGTGGGGGTGCTCCTGTGGAGTCGGTTGGGTTGGCTTCACGGTAGCTGGCCAATCGGGTTTTGGGCAACTCGCGAGAAATGGTGCCGGGACTCCTGTTGCGTGGCGTCGGCAGCCGTGGCTTTGACTGTTTTAGCCAGCCGTAGCAGTATGCTGCCTTGAAACTTCTAGAAAAGGGTTCGAAATGTCGATGCAACCTGTTCCTTATTTGGATCTGAAGCCGCAGTACAAGTCGATGGAATCGGCAATTCAATCGCGAATCACGACGGTCCTAAATCATGGCCAGTTTATTTTGGGACCAGAAGTAGAAGAGTCGGAAAAAGCATTGGCGGCGTTTGTTGGCGCTAAGTATTGCCTCACGGCAGCAAGTGGAACAGACGCACTGATGATGGCGCTTATGGCGCTTGGTGTGGGGCCAGGCGATGAAGTGATCACGACGGCCTTTTCGTTTTTTGCAACAGCAGAAGTGATTTCACTTGTCGGCGCGACGCCAGTTTTTGCGGACATTGATCCAATCACGTACAACATCAGCCCAAAAGAAATTGAAAAAGCCATCACGAAAAAGACCAAGGCTATTATGCCTGTGTCTTTGTACGGACAGCCGGCAGACTTTGCCGCTATCAATGCAATTGGGAAAAAGCATGGTGTGCCAGTCATTGAAGATGCAGCGCAAAGCTTTGGTGCGGCTTACAACGGGAAGTGTGACTGTCACTGCAGTGGCAAAAAGAGCGGTGCACTTGGTTTGATTGGCGCGACTTCATTTTTCCCAGCTAAACCACTTGGTTGCTATGGTGACGGCGGAGCAGTCTTTACGGACGACGAGACGCTGTTCAAAAAAATGTCGATGATTCGCGTTCACGGGCAAGAGTCGCGCTATCACCACGTCGCGATCGGCATCAATGGTCGATTGGACACTATTCAGTGCACGATCTTGATTGAGAAGCTTAAACGCTATGGTTGGGAAATTGAACGTCGTCAG
>JAXMMN010000063.1:0-2330 GCA_034366485.1 Bdellovibrionales bacterium | reverse complement strand
CGCTGCAAGCCTAATAGTATTCATGACTTTTCGAAAGTCATCCGCCGTGCGGTTTTCTTTGAAGAAAAAACCATCTACATCTAGCCGATCGATCACCACAAATGTGGCATGAGTCTCTTTGATAAAATCCCGAAGTTCAGTCTCAATAGTTTCAATGTCGAACCGTGAAAACTTGAAGATTTCAATCGCCCTTGGAAACCGATCGTGATTGATGTGGTCCATACCGCCATCGGTGACTCTCAGTACCTTTTGGCCATGTTGAAATGCCGTGAGTGCTATTACACTCAAAACCTCTTCTAAGTGTCCACTACCAGCAATGAAAGTCACTTCTCCTTCGCGCAGGCCGCCCCTTAAGCCATCGTTCAACTCCTTGATGGGTAGCTTCGTAACCCCAGTGCCTCTTTGTGCAATAAGGGCATCGACGATGGCCGCAGTTTCACCCAATTCAATCATGAGATCGTATTTATCAAACCAAGGCTCTTTTCTCTCGAGTCCAATTTCGTTTAACAGTTCCCTGTGTCGGTCGAATTCTTCTTCGGATAGATCTTCGACATCAACAACTCGCCCTTTTCGTTGACAGTCAAAATCCAAAGCGCCGACAGCGTGTTCTACGTACCACGCCATTCCATAAGGACCGCGGCCAAAAACAGGTTCAGCTTGGCTTAACGCTTCTAAAAGAAGTTCGTTTGCACGATTTGAGACTTCCTGCGCGCGCACGTCACCAAGTTCAATCGGAAAATCCTCTTTTTTGAAAAACGATTTCCAATTTCTCATCACTGAACTCCTTTTCAATAGTAGAAAGCGTCGAATAGAGATTCTCATTCATCTGTGGCAAACGAGGACACAGTGGTGTTTTGTCAAAGTCCTTTCGATCTCATATCGAAACAATGTGGCTACATGTGGCCTTTGGTGCAACTTCGGCGAGTGATTCTGGGTCCAACAAAGGGGACCACATGAAATTGGATAGATCGGTGATTCACATTGCGGGCGGTGTACTTTCGATCGCGACCTTGGCGGCGTGTGGTGGGGGCGGGGGCGGATCGAGTGCCGCGGGATCAGGTGTCGTGGCAGTTGTCGGAACAGATGTGACAGGCACTTACCGGGCCATTGGGGTTGAATGTTACAACAATACTTTGTCGACATTAACTGCGGTGGCGTCAATCGCGGCAGGCTACACCGAGACCTTGACCATCAATAAGAATGCTTACGAAGTTACGATCAACACGACTGGCTGCAGCTCTCGCGAAAATGGTCGCCTCGTTTACAATTCGACTGACTACACGGCGGCGTTGACCAACCGAACGACGACAACTGCTTCTCAAGGCACGTGTTCGCACGCGGTTAACTTCAGTGCATCGCTTGGAAGCGTTTCGCCAAATAGCTTTACTGCGGCAGTCAATCACAATGGAACGGAGGTTGATCGCACGGTATCGGCCTTCAAGAGCACTTCGACAGGTGCCATCGGGATCTTTTCCACCATTCAGGTTGTGGGATCACCGTCAGACCTTTGCTTCTTAGTCTATCAACAAATCTA
Source organism: Bdellovibrionales bacterium (assembly GCA_034366485.1). Lineage (GTDB taxonomy): Bacteria > Bdellovibrionota > Bdellovibrionia > Bdellovibrionales > JAMPXM01. Next base: position 796 of record JAXMMN010000063.1, on the reverse strand, counting down.
AACACGAAATCCAAATATGAAAACTCAACTCGATATCGCGATCCATCTGACGTGTGAAACGTACTCAAGCGGGCAGCAGCTTCGGGAGTACCCACATTTTTCCCGGCACATTGTGGGTGCAATCTATCTTTGGCTTTTAAAGATTCCGGACGATCGCTATCAGAAATTTATTTTAGATTCGAAGACTTCAGGCTTTCACAAAGCGATTCTTGAAACGTTCGACATTTCGAACGAAGCGCAAACCTCTTTAAAACACGCGGTCGCGGAATTCTTGCCTCGATTTTCCTATGATCACGGTCGCTTGGCTGAAAAGGTGATCAGCGTCTCTCGCGAGATTTCGTCAAAGGATGAGGCATTCGAGTATGTTTTTGAAATGTTCGACCAAGCGGTCGGAAGTGGACATGACAAAGCGGTCTGGGATCTCGCTTGCCAAGCGCTCTGCACACTTCCAGAGTCGTGACCGTGGGTTGAACAAACTGGCAGTGCCACAATGTGGGTATTCTTCCCCTGCGGGATGAAGAAATTCCTTGAAGCGAGGGTCTCAGATCAAAGCTAAGGCGCGGGCAGGGGCAAGACGGGCGGTCCCCGGATTGCTCTCTCTGCGCCCTTATGAAAACCAAATTTTTGCTTCCAAGTCTTTTGACGGCGTTTGCTATTCCACTCGCGGCGTCTAGCGCCCAAGCCTATGGCGGCGACGCTTATATCAACGATGCACAAGCGCGGCTGAAGCCAGGCGTTTACCAAGGTAAAGTCGGGCGAGGCCAAGACTGCACTGTGCGTGTGAACTTAGAAAAAA
>JAXMMN010000062.1:0-2376 GCA_034366485.1 Bdellovibrionales bacterium | reverse complement strand
CGCGCTCGAATTTTTCGTTTCTCATTGGTGGCTCGCATACTGACGAAATGGTTTTGCGCGCCAAACAACTTGGCTACCGAGGTCTCGCACTTTGCGACGTCAACGGACTTTACGGCGTTGTCCGCGGCTACCAAGCCGCCGAAAAGCCAAGCCATTTTGATGCGACACAGATTGCGGCACACACGGCCTACAATGAAGGACGATTTCGTTACCATCTCGGGGCCGAGCTCACTCCATTTGATGCTTCCGCTGTCGCACTCCTTCCAACCTCGAAGGACGGATACACACGGCTCTCTCGACTGATCACACGCGTGAAGCGACCGGCCGCCAAAGGCCGACTGAAATTGTCGTTAGACGATATTCTTGAAGAAGCAGGTCATGCCACCGGCGAACTTTTGGCAATGCCGCTTCCGCCATGGAATATGAAGGACCTAGAAAAAATGGTCGATGCCTTTGGCGATCGCCTTTATCTGCCCGTTCACAAAGATTCGACGTGGGAATCGATTGAACTTGCACGACAGGCTATTCAAATCGAACGAAGGCTTGGGCCGTCTGGATTGAAGCTTTTTGCGACACAAAGACCTTTGTTTCACACGCCCGAACGAAAACCTCTGCACGACGTGCTGACTTGCCTTCATCACGGCGTGACGCTGCATGAGGCGAAAACAAAGCTGACTTTGAATTCCGAACGCTATCTTCGTCCGCTGGATGAACTGCGCCTGATTTATCGCGATCGACCGGATCTGCTTCATCGCACGATGGAAATTTCTGATCGCTTGCAGTTTTCTTTAAGCGAACTTCGCTACAAATACCCGCAAGAGGCTTTACCTTTTGGAAAAACCTCTTTTGAGCACCTTCGGGAACTTGTGGAGAAAGGCCTCGCGTGGCGCTACCCAGATCAAGAGAGCCTGGACAGTGCGAGTTCTGCGCAGACTAATCCACATCCTCCTGCGACAAAGGACGTACGCGACAAAGCGCGCAAGCAAGCGGAGCACGAACTGACTTTGATTCGCGATCTCGAGTACGAAGACTACTTTTTAACTTTGCATGACATCTGCCAGTTTGCACACGCGCGAGGGATTCTTCACCAAGGCCGCGGCTCGGCAGCGAACTCGATCGTCTGTTACACGATTGGTCTTACGGCGATTGACCCCATTCGCCTAGGTCTTTTGTTTGAACGCTTCATTTCGCGCGAACGCGCTGAACCGCCCGATATCGATATCGACTTCGAACACGAGCGCAGAGAGGAAGTCATTCAGTACATCTACCGAAAGTATGGCGCCTCACACGCCGCTATGGTTTCGACGACGATTTGCTTCAGGTCGCGCATGGCACTTCGTGAAGTTTCAAAAGTCATGGGTGTGCCTTTAGAAAAAATCGATCTTCTTGTAAAGACGATGGGACGAGAAGGCTTATCGCAGCTTCTTGCCACACCCTTTGATATTGCGAAGTTCGGTATGAGCGAAGAAAAGTTCCGACTGATTCTGAAGCTCGCAAACGAGATCAAAGGTTTTCCTCGCCATCTTGGCATTCACTCTGGCGGTTTTGTGATTGCCCACGAACCCGTCGTCGATCTTGTTCCGGTGGAAGCCGCAACCATGACAGATCGCTATGTGATTCAATGGAACAAAGACGATGTCGCAACCTTAGGTCTTATGAAAATCGACATCTTAAGCCTTGGAATGCTTTCAGCCATTCGCAAGTCGCTTGAGCTTTTGAAGTCGGCAAAAGGAATTTCACATGAACTTGCGACCGTGCCGCAGGAAGATCCAGCGACTTATGCGATGATTCAAAAAGCCGATACCATCGGTGTCTTTCAAATTGAATCGCGCGCGCAGATGTCTTTGCTACCCCGCTTAAAGCCAAAAACTTGGTACGACCTCGTCGTTCAAGTCGCGATCGTGCGCCCGGGGCCGATCCAAGGCGGGATGGTCCATCCGTATTTACGAAGACGTGCTGGGCAAGACAAGATCACTTATGCCCACCCCCGTCTCGAACCCATTTTGGCAAAAACAATGGGTGTTCCGATTTTTCAAGAGCAAGTGATGCAAATCGTGGTCGCTGTCGCGGGCTTCACGCCTGGCGAAGCCGATGAACTTCGTCGAGTTGTTTCAAGTGCCTGGAGAAAAAAAGCGGTCATGCACGGTTTGCGGCAGCGCCTCGTCAATGGAATGCTCAACAACGGAATCGGTGTCGAGTACGCCGATCAGATTTATAAAGTTATTGAAGGCTTTGCTGAATATGGTTTTCCAGAGTCACACGCCGCAAGCTTTGCGCTTCTCACCTACATCAGTTGCTGGATGAAGTGCCATCATCCAGACATCTTTGCTATTTCGATTTTGAACTCTCAGCCCATGGGCTTTTATCCGCCTCGGC
>JAXMMN010000061.1:0-6927 GCA_034366485.1 Bdellovibrionales bacterium | reverse complement strand
TCCCCTGCGGTCTTTCGGAATTTTCACTCCATGCCAAAACTTTAGATTTCTTTACCGACCTTTGGCAGTAACTGCGTCGACCGAAGGTCGTAAGCGATTAAGCACCGAAGCGCGTGTTCCCCGTCGCGCATGCGCGACCATAAAACACGCGCTTCGCTTTGGGTTTCGCCTTTTAGACTGTAGGTTCTGCGAGACCGAAGTGTCGAAGCTTAAGAGCTTCAATCTTCGTCGGGCGTTCTAGCGTCACTTCGGCTTGCTTTTGCAAATCAACATCGATTTGTGTGTTTCAGGTGTTTGAGTTAAAGTAAATGCAATGAAGTCTAAATTTATTATTGGTGCAGCTGTCGTAGCTTCTGTAGGGATTGGCCTCGTTTTTTCAATAAATCGAGACCAAGGAGTAGATTCACAGATAGCTCCAATTTCAGCTGAAATACAAGGTGCCTCCGATTCTAGTTCTGAAAGCACTGTCATTGCGCCCGATCCCTCTCCAAAAAGCTTAAGTCAAGTGGCAGCTCAGACTGATGTGCTTAAACCAAACGCGGCAAAATCGACGGCCGGTGAAAATGCGCCTCAGAGCGACTCGGGCAGCAGCCACTACGTTGAGGTCTTTAAAGGGCTCGAAACGAAAAGTTGGTACTATAAAAATGATGATCCTGCGGTTAAAGACCGGATTCAGAAAATGGTACGTGATAAGAATCTAACGCCATTAGATAGTCGCTTGACGTTACTTCTGGATTTTAAACAGGGAGAATTATTTTCTCTTAAAGCCAGTGATGCACTCACTGAGCTTCAAAAGATCTACCGGGAATCTGATATTCAAGAGGTCACGTACATAAAGGGCTTGAGGTCATCGATTAAAGATCTATCGCAGTATCCGTTAGATGCACCGGTTTGTACGGTCAAATTTAACAAAGATACGACGAAGAAATTCGTAGCGACCCGTCCATTGATGACTATTGGTGGCTCCGAAATAGTGGAACTGGGGGACAACTGGAAAGGCGTTCGCGTCTATACTCAGGAGTTGGACGCAAGCGCCTTTTGGATTCGATATCTTGAATGTTACGTGTACCAGTCTGATCCTTCATCAGAGGTATTCAAGAGACTCGCGATAATTCACCTCGTCGCCACCCTTGGGATAGACGGCGATAAATAAATCTACACTACAATCCGAAATCTATTCTGCCTGCCGTGCAATCATTGAATAAATCTTGCGCGTTCATAAGTTCTGTGGACTGAGTGTCCCAGGCCTCATCTGCCTCTGCGCAAAACGCCGCATCGCTGCTATTCGCATTTCTGTCGGTAATCAAATTGGAAATTCTATTGCGAATCTTGTCGATTTCGTTTCGGAAAGAGTCGCATCCATCAACAGAGAGACCTTGTGAATCTTTAAAGTTGACCGGATCATTCATCACGTATCCATAAAGATTTGTGTCTCCACCCTTGAAAAGAATCGGATCTTTAATCGTCCATCGACCAATTTCAGCATCGTAGTCTCGGGCTCCAAAACGAACTAGCCCGGTATCGGAGTCGTACATTCCGCCAGCAAAACCAAATGGCTGAAACCCCGGAGAAGAATCGCTGAGAACACGTCCAAATTCGTCGTAAGAAATTGCTTGTGCAACAACTCCCGTAGAGGCGTTCGCTACTGCAACTACGCTTCCTAAGTGGTCAGTCAACACTTTGTACTTAGTGCCACTTTTGATAATGTAATCGGGAACATTTCGTTTAATTCCGTAAACAAACTCAGAAATTACGCCGCCTGTACTATCTAGTTCAGCTGCTAGGCGAGTCCCATTGAACCAAACATACTGTCTCGTAAGTGTTCCGCCAACTTTTTTACCAACTCTTTTGTTTTTACCATCGTAGAGGTATGTGTAGACAGTTGAGTTTGGCATCGTAATCGACTTCAAATTTCCCATTACATCGTAATCATATGTAGTAACAGATGCCGGACTTGTTGCCGAATCTGACTTCTGAGTGAGGTCGCCTGCGTCGTCATATTGATATGTCTTAGTGCCATGTGTGACGATGCGATCCTGCTCGTCGTAAGTCGCTGTTTTAGTTACGCCACTTATTGTTTGCGATGTGCGGTTGCTGTTGCTGTCATAGGTATAGCTTGCTAGCGCTGTGCTGTTTTTAAGTACAGTCACGAGTCGACCCGAGGAATCGTACGCATATAAATACGTATTTGATGATCCACCTCCTATAGTCTCAACTTTTGTACTTATTCGTCCAAGATAATCCCTGGAAATTGTTTCTTGATAGATGTTTGTTGCAGTCGAATACTTCCCCTGAATTGAGGCGAGCTCGCCGAAATTTGAGTCGTAGGTATAGTTCTCAGAAACGTTCGTTAGCGTCGCTGTTTGGGGAAACCCAGTAGCTGAAAATCTCGAAATTGTTTGATCTCCTGCGCCTACAATTAGGTTGTCATCGTCGTAGCTATAGCTAATTGCAGTTTCCGTATTTACTTGGCTCGTATTGAGCGAGAAGTCATTGGTGTAGGTAAATGCAACTGCTCCGCTGGTTGTGCCCGAGTTTGTTTTACTCAAAATAAGATGAGCATCATAAGTATAAGTTTGGATGACACCATCTGGTGACTCAATTGAACCGTACCGACTGTACGCTCCATCCATTGAGTAGGTATAGGTACCGGTTGGAACGACAATCGTTTCAAGTCGTCCAGTAGTTGCGTTATAAGAGTACGCAATAGTATCACTTGTCGGCCTAGTTATGAGTTCGATTTGTCTATCATTATTGTATGCGTAGTCGGTTTCAACGTCAGTAGTAATCGAAAGAGCGACGGCCTCAGCGCTTGGGAACCAACCGGCAAAGAAGTTCGCGATCAATTTGATTATAGTGTTCCAACCGATTTTCATTTTTTGCGAAACTGAATGGGCGGATTTGTTGATACTAAAAACCGTTCCGGCAGGTGCAATGTATTTGGAGAGAAGGTCGAATCCATTGAATTCGAATTCATGAAGTTGATTTGATGGCGGAGTAACACTAGTAACGTTGCCGTTGTCATCATATGTATACGTGATTACTCTCGCATCAGGCAAAGTTCTCGTTAGAACTCGGCCAGCGTCATCGTAAACAAAACTAGTTTCTTCGTTGTATGCGTTTGTTACGGACTCAACGTATCCGTCGGCATCGTATGCAATGTCGATAGTGCGGTTTGCGCCTTGGCTAACGTTCTCTAGCCGTCCATTGGCATCATAGTTGTATTCAACCGGCGTGTAACTTGCGACTTGGGCGGACACTATGCGTTCGTCCGAATCGATAGTTGTATAGGACATCCTTCCTTCGGGGCTCTCATGAGTATAAGTCGAGGTGCTTGAGTCATATGTAGTCGAGTACGCATCGGAATTAATAGTGACCACATCCGATAACGCGGTCGCAGAGAAAATGTCGTCGGGGTCGCTTAGAGTTGAGGTTTTAGTTCGGTAGATGGTTTGAGTATAGTTCGTCGTTCCAACAGTCTGATACGCAACATATGGACTGCTTGTTCTTGAATCAGACGCAAACACTTTTGAAATGCTAGCGCCAAAAGTGTCGGTAATTGAATTCGTTGATGGCACACCGTTAGAATATGTCAATCCTGTGGAAAAATATGTACCTGATCCGCTACTCGACCGAGAATAGGTTGATGGACTAGCGTTTGCGACATTGTATGTTGTTTCAATCCCTTCAGCGGTTTCAACGGTGACAGTGAATGACGTCGCGGAACCGGTGCGGGTGAGTGTGAGGCTTCCTCCGGCACTACTTGAGTCTGAAGTTAAAAGTCCATCCGAGTCGTAAGTCATCGTCGAAACCGCGCCGCCTGGCTTTGTGAATGTATGAAGCAAACCTCCGGATCCCGAATGATAGGTCATGACAAATTCTTCAGAATTTGGATTTTCAATTGAGTTAAGATTTCCATTTCCGTCGACAGATAATGTCGTCGTTTGTCCATAGGGACCTACAATTGAAGCGGGAAAGTTACTCATGTCGTAGTTTATTGAAGTTACATTTGAGTATGCGTCGGTGATCGATGTAAGGCGCCCGCTTGAATATGAAAATGTATATTTTGTCGCGCCCTTAACGCTTGTCTTTGTTAGCTGGTGAACTCCGGACGGATTGAAGATGTATATTTCCGATCCATCTTCCGAAGTGACTTGATAGTTGCCACTTCCGTCTTTGATTGCTTCCGTTGCATAGAGTGAACCATCGCCTCTAAATACGATTTTCTGAAATCGGTCGTAAAAGTGATGAGGGCTTAAAGTCCAGCCTCCGAGCTTTGCGGTGATCGCGTAGAAGTTTCCGATGATAGTTTTACCTACAGTTTCAACTTCATTTGGGTAGGCCGGACTGTGAGTATCAATACTTCGAATTAAGAGCTCGGTTGATCCCATAACTCGAATACTAGAGTTATCAAGTCCGTCCCACGTAAAAGTTGTACTGCAGGGGCTTGCGACAGTGCAGGTAACAGGTATGACCCGTCCTGCTAGTTCATACGTGACATACCTAGATACAAAATCAGAATCAGGGGTAGACGGCATCAAGTCGATTTCACGCTTGAGATCAGAGGTTCGTCCCAATGCTCGGGCGCTATTATAGTTAATTGTGAATGGGGTACCAACGATGGGCACACTTTCGATGATCGATTGATTATCAGCTTGAACTGTCGAAAAACCATTTATGTCGCCAGCGGGACCGCCGAATCCGCCTCCTGCGCCTCCTCCTGCGCCACCGCCGCCGCCTCCGGAACAACAATCTGAATCGCAATCTGGCCCACCTCCCGGGCCGCCTCCACACATGCCGCCGCCGCCTCCAGCGCCACCTCCGCCTGATCCACCATTTCCTCCGGGGCCGCCGCTTCCCGCAGCTCCTGGATTTGCCGTTGATGCGGTACAATTAAACCAGCCGCCGGTGTGGGGCCAGTAATTAGGTATCCCCATATAGTCGGCCGAAGGACAATCAAACCAATAGCTGGTCGAGCCAGGCGGGTCATTTGTGAGAGTTGGGGAACTCCAAAAACAATTGGAATAGTAGGCATCAATAGCAGTTTGAGTGCCGCTGTCAAAATGACAGGCGTAGGTGTCGCTACTTTTGGCTAACGAAATTAGAGCGAAAACAGCGCTCAAAAGAATGGCTTTCATCATTTCTCCTAGTTTGTAGAAGAGTCATGCAAATCAGAAATCCTTGATCAGAAAAACTTAAGATTTCTTAACTTTGCCCTTTTCTTCATCAATGACGTGAGCCGCTACAATTTAAGAAATCACACATAATTGTAGGTTTCTTTGCGCGGTCGCGAGTCTCTGGCTCGCTCATTCAAAAATGGCTGCGCTAGGGAGATTTAGAACCGATTGGCTTTTGCTTGGCCGGAAAGTGGTTCTTGATATTCAGCTGTGGATAACTCGTCCAAAATTCTTAAATCGGTTTTCTTTTCGAACGGAAAAAATATTTGCCGCGGAGCAAAACTTTTGAAGTGATGGCAGGCGTGCAGCTTGTTTCAAGCATTCGGCGCGGAGGTCGTAAGCGATTAAGCACCGAAGATTGAAACGCCGCGATTTACAAGAAATCGCATCTAAAATTTCAATCTTCGCTTCATTCTTCTGTAGTTTGGGAACTTAAGATTAGCGCGATAATTCTCGGATCTTTTGTTCCCACGATTACATAAACTAGAAATCCGATTGAAGCGGCGATGAGGATTAGAAGAAAATTGATTTTATAGCTTCTCGACTCAATTTCGATCCAGTTGTGAGATAGGAATCGTTTTTGGCAATTCCGGTGTTTGTGGGCATTGGGTAAGGAACGCATTGAATTTATCAGCGATAAATTGCCACTTTGTTTTGATTCCGGAATCTTCGGTAATTAAGTTGTTCAAGACTTCTTTCCTTATTGCGTTTAACTCAACTAGTGCCTGAGTTTTGCAAGCGTCAGACATTGCCCCGGCCGTTGTGCCTTTGATTTGCAGCGCTGATAGTTGTTTTGAAAATCCCATCAGTTCGTGGCTTGTGAACCAACCTTGAACAGATGTTTGGCCTTTTGAATTGGTACCGGTGTGAACTCTAAAATTCGGAAAATTTATTTTAGCCTGGTTCAATTGAAGAATGAGCGCGGGATTTTCATCAAAAATGATTTCGGGTGTTCCAATTCGTTTTTCCAATTCTGCTGCTTTAGCCAATGCGGGGCTCACGATGATCTCATCAGAAGAATTAGTGGTTGTCTTCGTGGTTGTGTTTAAATGAACAAAAGGATGAGAAAAGTGCTTATCGATTACGATCGCGCCTCGAATCAAACATCCTTGTTTCAAAAGAGTTGCTTGCAAAAGCGACGCGATGTTTGCAATTGCGAGTAAGCCTTGATTCAAATCTTCTGTCCATATTATCACTGAGTCGCTAATAATTCTGCGCTCAAGAAGAGTATCGAATCGGGCCTGAGTGAAGAAATCGGCATTTGAAATTAGATTAATTAAAAATTCGGGACTCTCCGAACAGCGTTTTTGAAGTAAATGCTTAAAGCCGAGTATATCTAAAAAGGCCAACGCGACCGTCTGATAGACTCCCTTTGCGGGAACATGTCTAAAAATCACGAAACACTTCCTTCTACTTCTTCCTAATTTTCTCCGCCGCCCTATCCATCAAAAAAACAATAGGAACCGCGGCAAGGAGGCCATTAGGGCCAAATTGCGAAAACATTAAAAGTCCAATCACGGCGCCAATAAAAAATCTCATTTGTACCAGTTTGTTTAGTTAATCTTCTATTTTGTCTTTTACCTGTTCCCATTTTGAGCATGAATATGGGCGCGAATATTTCTCAGACAAAAGCGATGCGACTAAATCGCAGTCGTCGTTCTTAAATGCTGAATTTCCGTCGAAGCTAGCGACGTGCACTGTGCTTCCCATTACCGAATCTGTGGTAAGTACGATTGTTGAATCAGTTCGT
>JAXMMN010000060.1:0-3154 GCA_034366485.1 Bdellovibrionales bacterium | reverse complement strand
AGCTTGAGAACTTCTCTGATGTGTTTGGCGCGAACGTCAATGAGCGAAAGTAAACTCCCTCGAAGTTCGTTTCCATCAAAGAGCAAGACATTCATTTAAACTCAGTGATCAAGAGGTCTTTGTTGAGAACGCTACTTAAAGGACGGACATAGTGGCAGGTGTAACCATTGGGCTGATTTTCTAAGTAATCTTGGTGTTCGGGCTCGGCTGGCCAGAACGCTAGGAATGGAATGACCTCAGTGACAACAGGGGCCTTCCAGTTTCCGCTTTGATTCACTAACTGAATCATCTTCTCTGCGTGCTGTCTTTGGCGATCGGAGTGATAAAAAACAGCCGATCGATACTGGCTTCCAATGTCGTTTCCTTGCCGATTTTTTGTCGTGGGGTCGTGCATTCGAAAAAAGAAATCAAGAATTTCGGCGAAAGAAATTTTGCGACTGTCATACTTAATCTGGATCGCTTCTGCGTGACCAGATTTTCCTGTCTTGACGTCGCGATAAACTGCATTTTCAGTGTCTCCGCCGGTATAGCCAACTTCGGTGTCCAAAACTCCTGGCAGTTTTCGGATGAGATCTTCCATTCCCCAAAAACAGCCACCGGCAAGCGTCGCGAGTTCTATTTGATTTCCTGCAGTGTGATTTTCCATAGAGAATGTCCTAGCAGATCGTCTCATATCGAGACAATTCATAAAATAATCAGCCTGTCGAGACGAAAAGAGTTCGCTCTTTTTGAGACAGGTCGGTGATAATAGAAGAGTGAAATTGAGCACACTCGGATTTCCACATTTGCTCAAAATTTTCGTTTGTCCGTTCATCTGTTCGGTCGTGGTGGCCCAATCGGCCGCCACCACCGTGGCCGAGAACTCGTCAGGTCGTGTTTCAGAGAACGTTTTCCAAGTCGAACCAGAGACTGCCGCACTGCTCATAGAACGAATTGATTTTTCGTCGCATGGCCAGCCGGTCTTAGTACGGTCATTTGCAAGAAAAGAAAAGGAACGCGGTCTCTTTGGAACCGGTTGGTGCTCCAACATCGATATAAACTTGGTTGGCGTAGAATCCGGGGCCCCCAAGGTGATTGAGCTTCGAAAATGTGGCGCACTGAAGGCGCGATCTTTTCACAAAGTATTGGATGCTTGGGTGGAAGATTCTAGTTCAAGCCGGATTCTAAAAAAGGCTGATGGGCGGTGGGAGCTGACTGAGTTTCCACACCCGGTCTTTCGACATGATGGGAAGTTGGACAGCTTTACCACCGAAGGAACTGCGGCCAGCCAAGTGCGATGGCATGTTCGGCGAGATTCCAGCGGTCGGCCTGAGGCGTTGGACAATTTGAAAACTAGGCCGGTCAAGTTTCGAAGAAACTTGGCAGGTGATTTGGATGCACTTCTTGATTCAAGCGGTAAAGTGCTTGTTCGATATGAACTCGGATTGATGTTGGTAAAAACAGATTCGAAACAGTTCTCGGAAAACTTCGAATATGATGCCGACGGAAATATTCTGCGTCTATTGCGCCGAGAATCACGAGATGACATGGTCCGTAGCTGGCGATTTTCTTACACCAATCCAGAGTGGCTTTCGGCAGCGCAAACACCTGACGGTTGCACCTCAAAATGGCTCTTTGATCGAAGCGGACCGATTGCAATTGCTCGCGAGTCTAAGAATTGTCAAAAGCCAATGCTAAACGAAGCCATGCGACCAGTATTGGCGGCGCCCGTGAAAGCTACTGCCAGCCGCCAGATCGCAGCATCTCCGGCCGCGATTGTGGCCAATGGTGGTGACAAATCAACGGGTGTGGAAATCATAAAGCCGGGGCCAATGGGTCTTGGCAAAGAACGAGCAAACGTCAGCGTTGACTTAGATGGTCAGCCAGTCACTTTTCAAATTGATGGCGCGATCAAGCGTCGTCTAGAAATTGTCCGCGAGAAAGGCTCTGGTTCGGTACTGCTTCTTCGATCTGGAGAAACAGAGGTCAATTTTCGAAAAAAACCGCGGCAATACGAACCCAAGCAACTCGAGCTCCTTGATGAATACGAGGAATGGATGTCCGCTTGGGGTTCTCGTTAAACTTCGATGGTCAATGGTAGCATCAAGCGCGACGGTCCTTTGGCCTTAGGGAACTTCGCTTGGGCAAAAAACTTTCTGACATGTTGATCGAGAGGTCGACTGTCCCTCATGGTCGATGCCATTCGCTGAACTTTCGTGACTTTGCCACTAGCCGTAATTGAAATTCGATACGCCAGAGTGCCTGTCGAAAGCGGCTCGCTCAATCTCGCAAAATTCGAATCGAAGTCGGCCAGCACTTTTTCGATTTGCCGCGGCTTGAGGCTTCCTTCGACAAACGGATTTGGCGGAGTGAACCAGCCGTGGAGCACAAGTCGTCCCTCGAGAGGATTCACGGTGCCCGAAACGCGACTAACACCATGAGGAATACGCGGGTCAAAAATGAGTAGCCGCCCGAACTTTGGCGCAATCTTTTGAACAATGTTTTCTTCCTCAAAGGCGACACCGGCAGGCGCAGGATTTTTCCAAAACTCCAAAATTTCTTGTCGCAGCATCATCGTCTCGCCGCCAGAAAAAGAATTCGAGTTGAGATTCAAAGCGAGGACAAAGGCCCACGGCCCGTGGGGTCGATCGGCATGAAGGCGTTGCTCGCAGCCTTCGACGTAATTGCTCAGCCAGATCGGAGATATCTCGGAGCAACCTAAAAGGTCGCGACCAACCTTCTTCAAACCGGTCTCGATTTGAAGATACAGATCTTCGGGAAAAAACAGTTCTGCCGGCGTTCGTAGATGTGTGTAGCGGCCTGGCAAATGCCACCAGTCCCAAACAAAGCGATTCGCGTTGTGTCGGTCCGACATCGTGTTGTCGAAGTGATTCCTTAAGCGACGGGACAATGGCTTCAGCACATCTGTTTTTAAAGTCGTCATAGCGAAATCTTCTTCTGAAATTGTAGTGAGTAAAGAACCTCACCTCGATCAAAGTACTTTTTTTCGAAGTGCGATCGAGGTGAAAAATGCGGGTGAGATTTATGGGTGAACTCGGTTTGTGAGAGGACGTCCAGGCCAAAACAGTTTGCCGCTTTCGCGCTTCCATCGGCAAACTCCTGCAAATTCGTCGCAAAATGGCACTGAGCTCCTGGCTTCATCGCGTCGACAATC
>JAXMMN010000059.1:0-1104 GCA_034366485.1 Bdellovibrionales bacterium | reverse complement strand
GGTTTTCACTTGTTTGACCAAGTTCCCCGTGTCGACTTTGTGTTCCTCGTTGAACTTTTCGACCTTTGGCCACAGCTCTGTTTGACAGAACTCAGGAACCTCGTCGATGTGTGTGCGGAGCTCCTTCAAACTTGCCATCGTTTAGCTGACCTGCCCAAAGAGCTTTGCGATATCTGGTTTTGCAACGGCTTCTGGCGCAACTTGGAAGACTGACTTTCGACGATATCCTAGGATGGAAGCCACGATCACCGTTGGAATGCTTTCGACAGAGTTGTTGTAGCGAACGACGGCCGCATTGTACGTGCGGCGCGCTGCAGACAATTGGCCTTCGATTTCGTTGAGTGAGCCTTGAAGGCTTAAGAAGTTTTCGTTGGCTTTGAGGTCAGGATAGTTTTCCGCGACGGCCACCACGCGACCAAGCATCTGCGACATCATCGTGTCGACTTTTTGAAGATCGCCATCATTGTTGATCGGTCGTTGTACGGCCGCTCGAGCTTCGGTGAGCTCCGTCAAAAGCTTCGATTCGTGAGCGGCATATTGCTTCACAGTGGCGACAAGACTTGGGATCAAGTCCGCTCGTTTTTGAAGATACGTGTGAACGCCACCCACAGTGTTTTCCACCTCGTTTTTTCGTGAGATCAAGGTGTTGTACATCACCGCAAAAGCGACGGCGATGACGCCAAAGACAACCATCAATTCGACTGACATTTTCAAGGTCTCCTATAAGCGTTCTCGAGATAAAACTACTCGCTTATTTATCGGGACCTTGTGCCTAGCGGATTAATTTAATTGAACAAATCCGCGATATATTTCGTGTTCGTCTCATCGCGAGACATTCCTTGTCGGGTGACTGGACCTGGTCGCGCCGAGGGAGCGTTTTGCGGTGCCGTTTTTTGCGCTGCCAGTTGAAAATTGCCCCTTTGTCAAAATCGAGTGACACGGCCACCTCAGCGTTGCCCAAAGGTGAGTCTTGGCCCAAATGCCGCTTTAACTTCCTCCGTAACAATTTTTCGACGGGATGATTATGAACGGCCAAGCTGTAAAGTTGCTCTTTATTGGTGGATTGATTGGTGGACTATTTGGATCGCCGATGGTGGCTTCCGC
>JAXMMN010000058.1:0-1433 GCA_034366485.1 Bdellovibrionales bacterium | reverse complement strand
TATTGTGATAAAAACGCGAAAATACGCCGCAAACTTCAAGAAGATACTGAGCCAGTATATTTGGTTTAAAACCTCTAAACGAAGCCTCTAGAATTTCGTCGTAAGACATCAACAAACGAATGAGTTCTCTTTCGTCTTTTTCAACCAGCGGTGCTACCGAGCTCAAATTTGGAGTGCGTCCGAATTTTCGCAAAAGACTCTGACACCGAACATGCATGTACTGAACATATGGACCGCTATCGCCTTCAAAACTCAAGATTCGATCCCAATCAAACTCGACGTTTTTAACTCGATCAAAAACCAAGTCGCCAAAAATGACGGCACCAACGCCGACATCTTGCGCTATTTTTGCTCGTTCTTCGCTACTCAGTCCCGGATTTTTTACCGCAATCACTTCGGCTGTCCGCTCGATGGCCTGCTTCAAAATGTCTTCCAGGAAAATGACATTTCCCTTTCGAGTCGACATCTTAACGCCATCTTTGAAACGATAAAGACCGAAACTGATGTGATGACAATCGGACGCCCAGTCAAATCCCGCCATCTCAAGCACTTTGAAAACTTGTTTGAAGTGAAGAGTCTGATCGACGCCGACCACATAGAGACAAAGGTCTGCGTTTAACTCATTTTTTCGGTAAATCGCAGAAGCCAAATCACGAGTAGCATAGAGCGAAGCGCCGTCGCTTTTTCGAATCAAACACGGCGGCATATCATCGCCAAGGTGAACGACCATCGCACCTTCGCTCGCGGTCAACAGCCCCCGCTTTTCCAGTAGGTCTTCGACGGACTTCAACCGATCGTTATAAAACGACTCACCGCGAACGAGATCGTGCTTAACGCCAAGCAAATCCCAAAGCTTTTGATCTTCAACCAGCGTGATGTCGACAAACATTTTCCAAATTTTTTCGATCTCTTTATCGCCCTGTTCGAGCTGCTTAAAGACGAGTGATCCCTCCGCATCGAGGGCTGGGTCTTTCGTTGCCTCATCATGAAAACGCACATAGAGATCAAACAAACTTTGGAAGGGGGCACCCTTGAAGTCGTACTCGTGACCCCACTTTCGGTAAGCCCACGCGAGCTTCCCAAACTGTACGCCCCAGTCTCCCAAGTGATTGAGCCCTACAACTTCGTATCCTTGAGTCTCAGCAATGTTTCGAATGGCTTGGCCGATGACGGTCGCACGAAGGGTCCCAACATGCATTGGCTTCGCGACATTTGGCGAAGAGTAATCGATAACAATTCGTTTTCCAGTTCCAGAGCTGGAATAGCCAAGCTTCGCGCCGTCGTCTTGAATGGCTTTAAAAAGACGTGCCTGGAAAATGTCATTTTTGAACGTCAAATTGACATAACCACCAGCAGGTTGAACGCGCTCGAGCCCAAGCGCATTCGATTCTGCGGACTTTCCAATGGCCTCTTGCAGATGTGTCGCAATTTTC
>JAXMMN010000057.1:0-4700 GCA_034366485.1 Bdellovibrionales bacterium | reverse complement strand
AGCCAATCTTTAAAAAACAAACCGGCTTCGTTAGGAACGAAGTCGGTTTTGTTTTTTAAAAGCGTTGGTTCCCAGCTATGAGAGAAATTCCACGCGAAGAAAGAAAGATTTCGTCGATCGGCATAAGTGCGAATTTCAAGTTCCCAATCGCGAAAGCCCCGGTGGTGATCGCGCCCGAAGAAGCCCGAATTGGAAAAACCAAGTTCCGTTAAAAGAACAGGAAAGGCATCCGCGGTCTTTCCGATGGCTCGATCCCAAGTTTTCGCTTGGCTGTGGTGGGGGTAGGGATGGCTAGCATAGGCAACGTTTAAATCCCCGATGGGTCGCTCTGTGACAAACTCAAGGTCGTAGCCGAAGTGAAGACCGCTGACGATCACGAGCGTGTTCGGCGAATTCGGTCGAATGATTTGGCGAATGAGATTTTCTGACCATGAAGAATGAAGGGCCCAGTCTGAGGCAGTACCAAACGCAGTGTCTCTTGTGGCTTCGTTAAATATTTCAAATGCAACCAGGCGTGGGTGCGAACCAAATCGCAAAGTGATCATTTCCCAAAAAGATTCAATTTCGTCTTGATCTGTTTTGTAGAGATCCGAATAGGGAGCCTCGTCAAAATCAAAATAGCTAGTGCTTCCATTCCCCTCAGCGGGTAGGCCAATCGAATGGAAGTCGACGATCACATCGAGATCTAATGCTTCGGCTGCCACCAGAATCCATGTCAACTCGGAAACTACGTTTTCGAGGCCCAGAATCCAGTCGCCCTGTCCGGCATGTCTGATCGTCACGGGATGAAAGGGGATACGTACCGCATTTGCTCCCCAGGCTTTCGCCTGCTCAAGCGCAATCGGGCCGTGTGGCAGAAGCCGGTCACCTGGAGATAAGCGCTGCCAGAGAGGGTCTTGAAGGCAAAGCCCTTTTAAGCGAACTGACGTTCCCGACTCGCGTAAGGTCAGTTTATTTCCAACGGCTTGAATCTTCATGGGTTTAGTTTTGAAAAGCATGGCCCACCCGTCAAGGAAACCGGCAATGACTTTTAGAAAAAAGATCAGTCACATGCCGCTTCGCTTTGGGCTGTGGTACCTGAGACAGGCGGGGGTAAGATGAATTCCAAGAAAGCTGCTTTACTGGCGATTCCTCAGGTCATTTCATTGACCGGTCTTTTGTTCGTCGTTGGTTGCGCACCAGGGCCATCGGTATCTCCCATTCAATCACAGCAACACATAGGCGTCGTTTCACCGTCGGTTCACCAAGTGGCTGTTAGCGATCTCGCGGGACGACCGATCGCTGGTGCGGAAATTCTCTTTGGGAAATCGGCAGGAGTTCCATTTTCCGGAAACGTCGTTAAGACTGATCAAACTGGATTGGCTGCTTTTCCTGCGGCTTGGAAACAGGAACTGCCGGTAACGATTGTCGCCCCAGGCTATGTTCGAGCCACCTATCTTTCTAGGCAGCCCGGCTCTCATTCGTTTGTCCTTCGCCTCGCGAGATCCAATGCAGGGATCGCTCTTCATGGAAAGACCACAGGATTTGGCCGATTGGTTTCGAATGGCGTGCTAGATGTCAGTTTGGTTTTTCCGGCAGTTTCCAGAGCGGCACTAGGCTCTCTGGAATTGACCGCCTTGATAGGTAACGGTGTCGACAAAGTTTCTGTTTATGGTCAAGAGCTCGAGCTTCCCAATAATCTCAGTGTGCCGGCGCAAACAGAGACTTACTTCGGATTCATTCCCGTTTCGCTTGATAAGCTGAATTACCAAGTGTCGGTTGCAAATCCCGGAACGCATCGAGTGGCGGCTGTTCGAGCACAATTCGACTTTAAGAAAACGGTCGACGACCTGCGAGCCGGGAGTTCGTTTTTCGACATCATCAATCGCTTCCAATTTCGGAGTTATGCGACACGTGATCTTCAGCTGACGCTTCCGAAACAGACGGCAGATTTGCCGTCGGATGAAATCAAACTTCAGCCGAAACTTTCTGTTGCTGCTAAAGGCTTGGCGCCCGGCTATGCGATGCTCGCAACAGCCGCCATAGAAAATCAGGGTTTATGTGTCGTGACCGACGTGAAGCGCCTGCTGGAAAATGAAAAACGAAGTCTCATGATTCCAGATGTCACTCGCACTGGCTTGGGTTCTGGCGTTCTCCTTCGCTCGATCAAAAAGTATCAGCCAAGTCGGACGGATTTTTCTGGCCCCGACTTTGAAGAGATGTCGTCGGTCGTTGTCGGTTTTAGCGGGAACGATCTCGACAAATCACTTAGCCCAAACTTCTATCCAATCTTAAAGCCGATCACGACGTCTGGCCGCTCACTCTTGTTTTCTCCGCCTGGCGGGGGATTGGGTCTTAGTGAAGAGCAGACCACTGTCACGCTGTCGAAGGTGGTTTTGATTTCGAGTGGCACTCTTTGGCTGGTGGATAAAACTCCGCTCTGGGATTTTTATGGCCCAGGACAAATTGATCGTGTCGATCTACCGTCTTTTGGTACTGAGCCTTGGGCCGCCAAAGGGCGCTACAGATGGGAGCTATTGTTTTCAGGCCGCGATCGGGCAAGCCAACCGGCGGCGCTTGGGCCGACGTGGAATGCGAGCAGCACGCACTTCGTAAAAACGGCGACGGACTTTCAGGTTCCTTAATTCGGCGTTGGATCGATGCCTTTTTTTAGGGAGGTATCGCACGCTTCTTTTGATTCATAGGCGAAAAGCTTTTCGCCGGATTTCAGTCGACACATGACATGGTCGTCTTCAGGTTCGCAATGAATCAAACGTCCGTATTTACGAACTTCTTTGCCTGTCAGTTTGATACATTCTTTTAGGAGCGGTGCCTTGGCCTCCGCGTGGCCAGAGCCTGCGCCAAAGATAAAGTAGAATGAGTTTCTTAAATCTTTCAATTGAACATCGAGGCCGGAAGCGATCGCTGAACGAGTTCCGGCAAGGCAAGCGAAAGCAACTAGCCAAACCGCGAGTGAACTCGCATTGGCCGTAGGGTTTTGGAGGCTCTTGATCCGTTGAAAAAGTCTCGACATGCTCTAAGAGTTTAACAAGTAATCGAGTGATCGTCTCGGATCGAAAATCTCAAATGGAAATTCTGGGCGGGAACTAGACCGGACTTCCGACCGGTCTATTCACATTGTTTCGACAGTTCTTACTTTGCACCAATGGCAGTCATCAGTGTGCGAACAGCCTGCATCTGCGGCCCATTTTTGGATGTGTAGTTCGCGCCAGAGAAGCCAAACCAGTCCCAGCATCCGTAGGGATTTCCGGTGCCTTTTGCCGATTGAGGGTAGAGAACGACCATGTTGTTTGTTTCCGCCCATTCATTGTAGCCCGCATTCTCAACGAACTGTTTTTGAATGAAATCAGGATTCATCTGGCAACCGTGAAGCGCGACGTGAAGTCCGCAGTTGGCGCCAGCGCCGCGACAGGCTTTGGGAATATAAGCAGCGCCCCAGGCATACATGCGGGAAGTTGCCGGTAGAAGTTTCGACTGATCAAAATAAATGAGGTTTGCGAGATCTTGTGTTCCGCGCGCGGCCATTGTGCGACTTGTTGGTTCGATCGCAGCCAAAACCTTTCCGGCAACATCGTCGCCACATTTTAGTAGCCATGGGCTTCCCATCATCGAGCACTGATTTCCGTAACCTAGCGTCGGAAACCCATGCGCCGCATCTGGGTTCGAAAGTCTGGTGATTGATGGCTTGGAAACAAGCGCTTCATAGAACTCGACAAGCTTGTCGCTTCCTACCGGTTTTATGACGAGGTCCTTGGGGCTAGAGAAAATCGCAACTCGATCGTTGGCAAGATTGGCAAGATCGTCGATTTCGCCTTTTTGCGCGCGTACCTTTGCGATATCTACGTGATCTTTTGCAACAATGTTTTGTGGTCCGCTCATGCAGACATTTTGACTGCGACCGACATCACCTTTTGCACATTCATATATTCCACCAGCTAAGCTTGCGGCACCGCTGAAGACGCTTGAATAGGCCAAGTGAAGTTGAACGGCCATGAAGCCGCCTGAGGAAACGCCAGAAACGGTGATTCTCGTTGGATCGATTTCGAGCTGTGGAAGCTCTTCGATTGTTGCCGCAGCGGGCTTTGCTGTCCAACCAGGAAATGGAAACGGAAATTCAAATGTGGAAGTCGTTGCAGCTGAGATTGACCCGCTGCTAAGCGCCGCCAAAAAAATCAGTGCACACGTAATTGATCGTTGCTTCTTGTTGCTCATTTTTCTGCTCCTAAAAAGTCGCGAGAGTTCCGTACCGGTCTTGAAAACCATAGTCCCGGACCGGAGGCTTTGTCGTGGAATTTGTGATTGTCTTTGTGGTGCTGAAGTATAAGCTCTTTGTATTATGAAAAATATGATTCCAAAAATGACGCTCGGTAGCCGAATTCTTTTAGGTTTGATTTATTTCGTGTTTGGTTTGAATGGTTTTTTGAACTTCATTCCTGTGCCTCCCGAAATGCCGGAAAAAGCGATGATGATGATGCAGGCTTTCATGTCATCGGGCTATTTCCTTCAAGTCGTGAAGGGAACAGAAGTGATCTGCGGATTGATGCTGCTCACCGGAAAGTTCGCACCGCTCGGCCTCATCATCCTAGCGCCAGTCACCGTGCACATCTTTTTGTTTCATGCGTTTACGACACCGGGCCTACAGAATTTAATCATGCCAGTGGTGATGATCGCACTTCACCTTGGTGCGGCCCACCGATATC
>JAXMMN010000056.1:0-10248 GCA_034366485.1 Bdellovibrionales bacterium | reverse complement strand
GGTTTTCCACAGCGCGTGCCATGGTCATGGTCAAATGTTGGTAGGGCTCAAAGGTCTTTCCGAACCAAGAATCATTGGTGACATTTGAAAATACCTCGGCACCTTTGAGGGCCATCTGCGCCGAGAAAGCAGGGTAGAGGCTTTCGAGGCAGATTTGTGGACCGAGACGAAACTCACCAAGCTCCATGACACTTGGCCCGGGCCCTTGGCCGAAGCTTCCAAGTCCAGGGAACAACCATTTGGTGTAGGGAATAATGTCAGAGAATGGAAAACGTTCGCCAAAGGGAATCAATATCGACTTGCGATAAGGAGGCCCA
Organism: Bdellovibrionales bacterium; assembly: GCA_034366485.1. GTDB lineage: Bacteria > Bdellovibrionota > Bdellovibrionia > Bdellovibrionales > JAMPXM01. The sequence continues at coordinate 9,931 of JAXMMN010000056.1, read as the reverse complement.
AGGAGCGTCCCCTCTTTTGACATCGCGAAAAAGCCATTGAACGATTTCTTAACTTCTGTGTCGTACGAATAGGCTCCAGTCAAAATCATCCGGCCCTGAATTTGTGCAAAGCCGCGAAGTGCGATCCAATTTTTTTCGTTTTGAAAGACTTGGTCGAGATAATCCGGATAAGCCGTTTCGGGCCAGAGTGCGAAGGTGGCCTTCGGATGTTTTTCAAAGCCTTGTGCTGAGAGCTTCAAGTAGCCTTCAATGATTGGCACCGAGAACTCTTTTTGCTTTTCGACAATGAGCTTCTCGTAGTTTCCGATGTTTCCCTGCGCAATGACGAAGTTCAACTCGCCATCGGTTTGTTGCCAGGGTTTTTCGCGGCCCACACCGAGGAGATTGATTGCGACAAAGACGAGGAGTCCACTTGCCAGCCATTTGACCGTTGGCTTTAAGCGCGCGGCGAGCGTCGGAGCGTCTTTTTTCCAGGCAAGCCATCCGAGTGTAAAGAGCGCATTCGACAAAAGTGTCACAAGATTGAGGCCTTCAAACCCGATCACATCAGAAAACTGCGCCCCTGGAAGCTCGGCCCACAACCACGGGTAGCCAAGATGCCATGGAAAGATGGAAGGCCAAAGTGCTTCAATGAAAGCAAAGCTCGAGAAATAGAGCGCAACGATCAGCCATTTAGAAAGTGGACGTCCGCCTGGCCGGTCGGATTTCAACTGACGTGAGTTGATCCAAAAAGCAGTCTTCAGCGTGAGCAATGCGGCGAGGGCGTAGTAGACATGAGCGATTGCGCAAAAGCCCATCAGCGTGAGGAAACCCGCCCACTTGGGAAAATGCCCAAATTCTACCGCGGTGATCGAAATCCAGTGAAATCCGATTGCATTCAAAATGAACTGCGCAAGCCAGCCATAGAAAAATCCTCGCCATGCGAGCTTCGACAAGAGTTTCGATGATGGCTTTGAATCATCGGCGGCCAGCGAGGCTTGGTAAAGGTGAACAATGGCAACGACAAGTGGGGCAATGCCAAAAAGCATGGCCCACGGAGGGAATGGAATATAACTTGTGCCTATAAAAAGGCCTGTTAGTATTGGAAGCAGTAATGAAGTATTCACGGAATTGAATATAACAAACCTGTTCGGCAAAGAAAGATTATTAACAACATGATGATGCAAACAGGAACCTCACCAAACCCTCAATCTCCAGCAGCGGGACCCGCGCAAACCTCTGCGCCAGTTTCGCGCACGCGTTGCCCGGCCTGCATGAAACTCTTTGCGGTTGAAACGGAAGTTCTCTTGGCGATGACCCGAGCTGGCGTTTATCGAGCAGAGTTCAACTGTACGAGTGACCTTTGTCGGACGGCCTTCGCGGTGCAATTGCCATTGCCGGTAGGTTACGACGGCATTGCAATCCTTCCTTCGATACAAATTACCAGCGAGATTTCCAACGGCGAACCGATTGCTCCTGAACCAGCAAAACGGCCGCCAGCAGAAATCACTGGTGGCGGTGTGCCAAATGCCGTCATGAAAGCGCCGCTGGCGGAAAAAGAATGTCCGCGCTGCAATGCTAAAAACGCCGTCACGATGAATGAGTGCGTGCGTTGTGGAATCGTCTTCGATCGCTTCGACGCGACCAATGATCTGCGGATTGAGGAAGAGTTGGCACTTGGCGGATCGCGCGAACTGGCGGCCCTTTGGGACAAAGTCATTGAAGATTACGAAGACCGTGTTCGACATGATCGCTTTTTAAACGCTTGTCGCGATGCTCGGGCACTTTCTTACGCTGCAAAAAAGTATTCACAGATTTTGGTTTCTGCTCCGCAAGACGATATCGCGCGATTGATGCGCAACAAGGTTGTCGCGTTTGTCGCTGCACAAGCAGAAACTTCGCGATTGCCCATTCGCCTTGGATTTCGAATTCCAAAGCTAAATTCGATGGCTCTCTTCATGGGCTCATTGTTGTTTGTGTGGGGACTGGCAATGCCGCAGCTGAAGCACATCATGGAGATCGGTCTTTCCATGGTGCTTCTTGCGATTGGCGTTCGTGTCGCTTTGAGGGCGCGGATCTAGATCTCAATCCCAGCGAACTATTAGGCCTAGCGAGTGTTTGGGTCGGCGTCAGGCCCCGTCGAGTTGTTCGATCGTGAAGGCTCACGTGCGTTGGGTGAACCGATGGCGTTCAACAAGTTCTTTCCAAATGACGACATTTCTTCTGCCGGATCCACCATCGTCGCATCATTGCTGAGTGCCGAGGGGCCGCCGCTACGTCCGCGTGCGGTGGGGTCTGCAGCAAATGCGGTCGGTGAGGTGCGCTCGGTATTGACGGTTGTTTGGCCAGTAATGGAAACGCCCATATCAAGACTCGTCAGCGATTTATAGGCATTCAAAAGTTTCGCCGTTCCAGTTTTTGAGAGCAGAGTTTGGTACTCGTCACCGGTCCGTAAAATGTATTTCTTTACATCGCTGGCAGCGAACTCTGGTCGGTGAGCCATGATAAGAACGGCAACGCCTGTCGTGAACGCGGTTGCCTGTGAGGTGCCTGTCATTCTGCCGAAAGAGTTGCCAGGGAGCGCCGAATAAATTTGATCACCAGGAGCGGCGAGATCCACAGTGCGCACACCGTAGTTGCTACTGGCGAGTACTTTGGTTTCCTTCTCGTTCACGGCAGTAACGGAAATGATGTTCGTGAGATCGTAATCCGCAGGATAGTAGTGCTTTTCGGGATCATCGGTATTTGACCGTTCGTTGCCGGCGGCCGCGATAAAAAGAATGCCTTTTTTCTCGGCCTCTTTAACCGCTGCAAACTCTTCGGCCGAGTACTCCGTGCCTCCGCCCGAGTAGTTGATGACTTTCGCACCCATTTTGATGGCGTAGCGGATCGACTGAATTGTGTTTTTCAGATTGTTTGCGCCAGGTGATTTTGGATCGTAGTACTTAAGTGTCATCAAAGACACTTTTGGAGCGACGCCTGTGATCCCGAAACCGTTTCCGCCGCGTGCGCCGATGATCCCCGCGATGTGAGTGCCGTGACCATGGTTGTCGGTGAGATCCGCGTTGTTAGAAACGAAGTTCCAGCCGTGCACATCATCGATGAAACCGTTTCCGTCGTCGTCAACGCCGTTGGAAGCTTTGTCTTTTCCGTTTTTGTCGATGCCGACTTCGCCTTTGTTCACCCATAGATTTTCCGTCAGGTCTTTGTGGCGAATATCGGTACCAGTATCGATGACCGCTACGACGATGTCTCGGGAACCTTGTGTAATCTCCCAAGCTTTGTGCGCATTGGTTCGCACAAGGCCCCATTTTTCTTTAATGAACGGATCGTTGAACAGAACGTTTTCTTCCTTCGAGCTTTTCTTACCGGCCTCGACGCCAGTGGCTTTTTTCAAAAGCAGTTCTCGCTCTGCTGCCGAGGTCGACTTCCCAACGGCCGGAACAGAGGCTGGGCCTTTGTGCGACATATTTCCAAAAACACCCCAAACGGTGGCGGTACCAACGAGGCAAAGGACAGCAATTCCGACGCGAATAATTGGATGGGAAGTGATCGATTTCATACCTCTCTTTTCGGTCTACTGGACTGGAAAAGAGAGACTAGAAGGCGAGATTTTAAAATTTCGATGTCTCAGTTTGAGACATTGGAAAGCCTCAGCGTCCATTCAGGGAACTGGACCGAGGTCTGGCCCAAGCGCCGTTGATAGGTGACGAAGTTTCTTAGAACCAATTTTACATAAAGCCGAGTTTCGTCATAAGGGATCTCCTCGATAAACTCCAAGGGATCCTTTCGCATTCTCGTTCGCAGCCAACCTTGAATCGCTTTGTCATTTGCGTTGTAGGCAGCCACGGAAAGAATGAATCGATCGCCATATTTCGTGAACAGGTCCTTTAGGAACACGGTGCCGAGTGCGATGTTCTTGTCTGGATCGTAGAGGTCATCCGGACTCTCAAGTGAAATTCCGATTCTTTTGGCAGCTTGGCCGGCCATCTCCGGTATCAGTTGCATCAGACCAAAGGCGTCAGCGTGACTTCGCGCATACGGGTTGAACAGTGATTCTTGGCGAATGATCGAATAAACCAAAGCCGGATCCATCCTGTGTCGTGCAGCTTCTTCTCGAATCCGAGCTTGGTAGGGCGTTGGGAAAATCAGCTCCGGGCGTTTTTCAAGAATTGCTTTTCGATCTTCAGGGCTGAGCTCCTCTGTTTTGATCGTTACCTGGATGTGCTGCTCGAGGCGAGAAAGCAATACAAGCGTCGCCTCTTTCTTCTCTCGAGAAAAACTTTGATCCCAGGTTTCTTTTGCGGGGAAGCTTTCAAAATAGCGCCGTCCAACTTCGATTTCTCCAAGCGCAATAAACCAATCGACGGGAACTCGTATAACTTCTGACAGCGGTGAACTTTGGCGGGAGCTGTATTCGGGCGAAAAAGTTTTTAATGGCGAGAGCGTCGTACCCAGTTCATGGGCGGCGAGAACACCATAGTAGCCGAATGGACTTAAGCTCAAGAGGTCATTGAAGTATTTATTTGCGACATCTGTTTTGCCGAGATCTTTGTGAAGGCGACCTAACCAGTACATGTTTCGAGTCAGCGAGCCGTGAGAGTCTTCGTAATTCAGAGATTGTTCTAGAACGCCAATTGCCATTTCAGATCGTCCAGGAAGGCGCCGCAAATTCCAGCCTCGATACCAGAGGATTTTCGCTTTTGCCACGCGATCGGGAAGATCTTCGATATTGATCGTGCTTAGGATCTCGTGCATGCGATTGAAGTCGGCTTTTTCTTCGGCGATGCGCGCGCGAATTAAGGTCGACTCAAAAAGCGGAATTCGACCGGAGTAATTTTTGAGTCGTTCTTCTAGTTGTCCAAGAAAACGATCTGCGTCCGACGGGCGATGATCGGTCCATATCGCCCGGGCGTACATAATTCCGGTCTCCAAATAAACACGTAAGAGGCTGGCGTCTCGCTTCTTAAGCCCTGGCTTTAGAAAGTTAGCCTCAGCAAACTTCAACCAATTGCTCGTGGCCCGAAGGAAGTCTTCAGTGCGCAGTTGAAGCTTAAACGACATGCGAATGCCGTCCAGTGCTTTCAGTCTCTCTTGCGGCGAGAGGTTTTTGTCATTAGCGGCTTGAAGATAAATCGCGCGCGCTCGATCGAACTGCCTTGCGGATCGGAGATCTGTCGCAATTGCAAGAAGTGACGGCCGAACCTCTGCCGCCGACGAATCTTGCAGATAAAATCGCGGTGAGATCTGAATCAGTTTTGCTTTTGTTTTTTGAAGTTCTGCCTTACTCATGGGGTCACGAGCGGAATTTTCTAAAAGGCGGATCGACTCGGAGAGATTGCTTTCGCGAAGCTTTGCGGTCTTTTCAAATGGCGCGAGGTCGCGAAGCGCAACAGCGAGGGCCAAATTGTCTTTCGACTTCTGTGCAAAGGCGACGCTGGCGCGAGCGTGTTCTTCCGCTAGCCACTTCGGCACATCTTGGCTTGCGATGACTCGGTCAGCGGGGCACGCAAGTAACGTTCTTACCCGCGCCAATGCACGGACCGGCTCTGGCAGAGATCCCTCAAGGGCGACAGCGCGGAATCCTTCGCAAGCCTCAACGAAATCTCCTGCATTTAAATTGGCTCGGCTCTGCTGGTAGTTTTGTAGCGCCGCCCATGCGGGATCGTTCGATTGAGAGCCGACTTTACTGCGACCTTCAGCTGCGGGAGTGCCATTTGGAGCGCGCACACCGAAATCACCGCGATCAGAAACTGTTGAGCAACGAGAGATTGTCAGCAGCAGTCCGGCCATGATCGTGATTTTGCGAAGCTTCATCCATGTGTGCACTTGTGTTGTCTCCGTAATTTCAGGATAACGTTGGACGTGGATTCACGCAAAATCATTCATATCGACATGGATTGCTTTTATGCAGCTGTCGAGATCAAGTACCAGCCTCGCTTAAAAGGGAGGCCGGTGGCCGTTGGTGGTTCGCCAGATGGCCGTGGCGGCGTTTTGACGACCGCAAATTATGAGGCGCGGCAATTTGGCGTGAAATCCGCCATGACATCCAATCAGGCCCTTCGTCTTTGCCCAGACCTCATTTTGATTCCCCCGGACTTTTCGAAGTACAAAGCGGAAAGTGCCAAGGTTCGAAAAATTCTCGAGCGCTACACAAATCAAATTGAACCGCTCAGTCTCGATGAGGCCTATCTCGACGTCACTGGTCTTCAGATTGAAAATGGAAGTGCCACGCGGATTGCACAGCGAATTCGCGCCGAAATTAAAGCCGAGCTTCAGCTGACAGCAAGTGCTGGCGTTGCTCCGAACAAGTTTTTGGCGAAGATTGCAAGCGACCTCAATAAGCCCGACGGCATTGCCGTTATTCGCCCTGAGGATGTTGAAAGATTTGTCGAAAATCTACCGGTTGAAAAAATCTGGGGAGTCGGCAAGGTGACGGCCGAGAAGCTAAAGCGAAAAGGTCTTCTAACCTGTGGCGATTTGCGAAAGCTAAGCTTGACCACGTTGGTAGAGGAGTATGGAAGCTGGGGCGCACAGCTCTACGACTATTCACGTGGAATTGACCGTCGACTCGTAAAAAACGAACGGGAACGAAAGTCTCTGACGGTCGAAGAAACCTACAATCACGATCTTGTTCTGCGCACGGACGTTCTCAATCGCCTGCCAGAGCTTTATCGGGACTTTGCGGAGAGGCTTGAAAAGTATAGATCGCGCGGCGAGTTTGAAAAATCTCAGACGGCAAAGTCAGCAGTCGTAAAGCTGAAGTTTAACAACTTCCGTTCAAAAGGTCGCGAGAGACAATGGAACTCGGCAAGTGTTCCGCCAATAGAAGTTTTCAGGGAAATCCTCGGTGAAGCGCTGGATGGAGAAACTTTACCAGTGAGGCTGATTGGCCTTGGCGTTCGTCTTGCTTCAAGCTCATCGGACAAAAAGTCAGTTCGTGATGCTGGTGGCTTGCAGCTAAAGTTTTAATATGCTGCTCATTATTCGACTTGCTTTATTTGTCTTGGGATTTCTCTATAGGTTCGCACCCAATTTCGCCAAACCAGAACCTAGGACGACCGGCAAGGGAAACAAGTACGGGTACTTTCATCACAAAAGTAAAAACGGCACCGTCACTGAAACAGAAATCTGGATTCCCGTCGCCCATGGGCTGAGATTTAGACTTCGCGACGAAACTTCCTGGACTCACTTCTGTGCGACAATCGGTTTTGGTTCAGAGTTCAAAGTAGGCGCAACGCCGGATCACGAATTTGATCGCCGCTTTTATGTGGCCAGCGATCAGCCTGTTTTTTTGAGCGGACTGAAAGTGGATCTCGAACTCCAGCGGACATTCTCCCGACTTCGGGATTTAGGTTTTCACTCTTTTGCTTCAGATGGCAGCGGTCATCTGAAGCTCAAGATGACCGGACATTTCGTTCGATTCGAAACTCTCGAGTCGGATCTCGATTATCTAGCAGAAAAACTGAATCTGGCCTCATCAGTTCCACATGGGATTGATACGCACTTTGTAAAGCTCATGCTTTTTGAAGCAGTTCTTTATGGTCTCGTCGGCTATGCATTTGGCGGCTACATCACAATGATCTGGGACTCTGGCCTTGTTCATTTAGATTCATGGCAAGTCGCAATGGTCGGAATTTTGTTCGGAGTTCTTTTCATCTTTGTGTGGTTGATTTTGATCTTTGTTTTAATGAGGCGATCGGCCTACGCACCGTTGTTGGTGACCGATTTCGTCTTCTTCGGATTCCTCATTGTTGTTTCTGCGGGACCGATGTTCGCCTCGGACCTCAATCGGCAATTGGATACTTCTCCGACGACAACTTATAGAGCTGGCATCTACAACGTCTATTCGCGCACCACCGGAAGCGGCAAGCACCGAAGAACACGGCACTACTTGAGTCTCAAATACCTAGCAAATCCGCTCGGCCTGCCCACGGAGCTGCAAGTGACGGATCGATACCGATTCTCTCCTAATCAAGGATTGGAAGTCGAAATTCGTGAGGGGTATCTTGGAATGAAGTATATCGCCAGATTGAACTCCACGACATTCCCTGCAGAACTTTCTCCGGCCGGAAGCTTGAGCGAGGTCAGCGCAGTAGAAAAGCGATTGATAGTGACAGAGGCGATCCAACAAAATCTGGCGTGGCGTGAGAAAGTGGGAGAACGTCCGCGGTTGCCGAACTCAGAAGTTGTCGAACAAAAGTATCGTGACGGACAGATTAAAAGTCAGGAATTGCACGTTGGCGGAAAGCGGCAAGGTATTTCGACTTACTACCACCCAAACGGGCGACTTTACGCCGCGATTGTTTGGATCAATGACGCTCGACACGGTTCGTTCAAAGTATTCCGCGACGACGGATCACTGGAGCAGTGGACCTCTTATAAAGACGGGAAGCCTCACGGAATGTTCGCCTGGTTCAGCGCAAATGGAACGAAAGAGCAGCCTTCACATCTTGCAATCTACAAAGATGGAGAGGTTATAGACGGGAATCGTGACGTTCTACTGCCTCTTTACCAAGAGCTAATGCTGCCGCAATTTGCAAGCTTCTGAAGTGAGAGACAAACGCGAGCACGCGTGTGCTCGCACGGCTTTAGGCGTAGGTGAACGTCAGCAGGTCGTTTTCGACATCGATCGAAACGGTTCCGCCTTTTTCAAGTCGGCCAAATAAGAATTCATCGACCAGCGGCTTCTTCAAATGGTCGTCTATCGTGCGGGCCATTGGGCGAGCGCCGAGAAGCGGATCGAAGCCTCGTTTCAGGAGCCATCGATTGGCAGCGTCGCTCGTTTTCAGAACAACTTTTTTCTTCGCAAGCTGCTGGGCGAATTCACCGACAAACTTTAACACGACTTTCAGTACGACATCCTCTGGCAAAGCTTGAAACTGAACGATGGCATCTAGACGATTAAGAAACTCTGGTGTGAACGCGCGCTTAATGGCTTCGCTTTGTTTGTCGGAGCTTGAAGCGGCGCTCGAGGCACCAATGCCGATCGAACTCTTTTGCGCGTCGGCGGCACCAGCGTTGGTGGTAAGAATCAAAATAGTATTGCGGAAGTCCGCGGTCTTCCCGTGGGAATCTGTCAGCGTGCCATTGTCCATGACTTGTAAAAGGATGTTCATTAAATCCGGATGCGCTTTTTCAACTTCATCCATCAATACGACAGAGTACGGATTTCTCGATACAGCTTCGGTCAACAAGCCGCCTTCTTCATAGCCGACGTAGCCTGGGGGCGCGCCGACAAGTCGAGAGACAGCGTGTTTTTCCATGTATTCCGACATGTCGAAACGCAGGAACTGGTTACCCAAAACTTTTGCCAGCTGTTTAGAGACCTCTGTTTTTCCGACGCCCGTTGGGCCAGCGAACAAGTAGCTACCAATTGGTTTATTTTCTCGGCCCAACCCAGATCGCGACAGCTTGATCGACGTAGCGACACGTTTTATTGCCTCATCTTGACCAAACACCGCTTCGCGCATTTGAACTTCCAAGTCCTTCAGAGCGGCCTTGTCGGTCGCGTTCACGCTCTGAACAGGAACTTGTGCGATCGAGGCCACGACTTTTTCGATGTCAGCAACGCGAATGGTTTTGATTTTTTCGTCTTTCGACTTGATGCGGACTCTTGCGCCAGCCTCGTCGATCACGTCAATGGCTTTATCCGGCAGTTGCCGAGCTTGAATATAGCGAGATGATAGCTCTGCGGCTGCTTTAAGGGCTCCGTCTGAGTACGTGACGTTGTGGTGTTGCTCATAGCGCTCGCGCAAGCCTTCCAAGATTTTAACCGTTTCTTCGACCGACGGTTCTTTTACGTCGATCTTTTGAAAACGTCTTGCAAGGGCGCGATCTTTTTCGAAGTGCTGACGATATTCTTTGTACGTCGTCGAGCCGATACAGCTGAGTGTGCCATTTGCAAGCCCTGGCTTTAGCAAATTAGAAGCATCCATCGACCCACTCGATG
>JAXMMN010000055.1:0-2068 GCA_034366485.1 Bdellovibrionales bacterium | reverse complement strand
TTTACGAGGCCATTATAGATGTAGGCGATTCCGAAAGTGACAGGACGAAACTCGATCGACTGAAAGCGACCTGTCGATCGCATGAGCGCAACAAACTCTTCGCGGCAGGGAAACTGCGCAGAAGAATTTTGTAGATACTCGTAAGCCGACTTTTGACCTGTGATCAGGCCACCAAGTGTCGGAAGAACTTTTTCCGAATAAAGGTTGTAGGCCTTCGCGATGACACTTTGTTTTGGTTGACCAAACTCTAGCACCATCACCCGTCCGCCTGGCTTCACCACGCGAGCAAGTTCGGAGAGTCCTTTAAGTGGGTCAGAGACATTTCGAATTCCGAACGAGATGCTTGCAATATCAAAGGACGCATCGGCGAAAGGAAGATTCATGACATCTGCTTGAGAGAAATCAATTGCAAGCCCGCGACTGATTGCCTTTTGCGGTGCCGGTTTCAGCATCTCTTCGCAAAAATCTGTTCCGACGACTTGGCCTTTTGGACCGACGATCGATTTGAATTCAATTGCGAGATCTCCTGTGCCTGTCGCGCAATCTAAAATCTTGTCTTCAGGTTGTGCCCCTGACCAATCAACTAATTCTTGGCGCCAGAGGTGATGGATTCCTCCCGACAAAACATTGTTGGCGAGGTCGTAGCGACCAGCGATCTGCGAAAACATAGATCGAACTTTTTCAGATTCGGGACGGCCCGCCGTAGGAGAAGGTGTGCTTGGAACAGTAGGGTTCATGTTTGGTGGGCTCCGCGCGAGGAAGAAGTCGAATGATCGATAGTCGTAGCAGTGAGAACCGGCCGATCGACCGCAAGGCCAATCGCTTTGGCGCGCTCGACAAGCATCGCAAAAGCGTCAAAATCAAGCGCCTGAAAGCTATCTGAGAGAGCTTTGTCCGGAACTGGGTGAACTTCGCAAATTATACCGTCGGCACCGGCCGCAAGGCCAGCGAGTGCCATTGGAATCACGAGTTCTCGTTTCCCGGTTCCGTGAGAGGGGTCGACGACGACAGCAAAATCAGTGTGAGCTTTGATCCACGCGACGGCATTGAGATCGAGCGTGTTGCGTGTTGCCGTTTCAAAAGTTCTGATTCCGCGTTCACAAAGAACGACTTGGTCGTTGCCGCCTTTAACGACATATTCCGCAGCGTGAACCCATTCGTCGATGGTCGCCGCAAACGCCCGCTTCAACATAACCGGGCGGTTGGTTCGACCGAGTTCTTTTAAAAGTTCGTAGTTATACATGTTGCGCGAACCAACTTGGAACATATCGACACAATCGAGCATCTGTTCAAGTTGGCGGGGATCCGTGATTTCGCAAACCATCGGCATGCCTGCGTCGGTTTTAACTCTGCCAAGAAAATCAAAAGCCGGTGTGCCGATCCCTTGGAAGCTATCTGGATTGGTTCGCATTTTAAAAACGCCACCACGTAAAAGCGTCGCACCCCGCGCTTTAACAGCGTCCGCTGTCATTCGAAGATGTGCTTCGCTTTCAATCGAACACGGACCGGCGATCACGACCAATCCACGTCCGCCGATCACAATTTTATTATGATCGCTGCCGACCGTGACAGCTTTCGTTTTAGGTCTATTTAGTTCGTCAGGTTTCAAGCTCATCTGTTCCTCAGGGGGCACAAGTCGCGAACTCGTAGCATGCTCTTTCACGACAGTGTACCTCAAACGGCCGCAATACTCCCATGATCTTGCAGGTGTCTCAAGGAAGAAAACTTCACAAATCCTTGAATTTCTAACCTCTTAGCCTATTCTTCAATATGATCCAGGTTTGACCCTCGATAATCGTTCGCCCTCAGTGCAATTCACCAGAATTCACGCTAGAAAAACGATCTTATATGGCACCTGTGTCCTACGAGTTACCGGTTCGAGAATGGCTAAACAACGGCTGGATCTTAATGATCAGCGAAGAGCTTTTCTGGGTCGGTGGCTTTGGCCAACTGGCCAATCCTGTATTGGGTCACCGATCTACTATGCCGGCGACCCTTGCGGAAGTTTGGTCTCCCGATTTTTTTTCGGCCTCTGTGGACAAACAAATCGAATTTTCCACGTGGTCCA
>JAXMMN010000054.1:0-1085 GCA_034366485.1 Bdellovibrionales bacterium | reverse complement strand
CGAAGTACTCGTGGATGGCAAGTTTGAATGGCAAACCTACACGCCGTACTTTCAAGGCTGGGCAAAAATGCGGCTTGAAAAGATCGCCGTCGACTTTGCCAAGTCAGGTATCAAAACTTGCGTCTACAACTCCCCCGAGATCCTGACGAATTCATCATCGATCTTTTTGGGCGTCGAAGTTTCGCTCTACCCACTTCTCGGCGCCCTAGAAAAATCAATGTCTTCGGCCACTGAAGAAGGAAAAAAGCGGCTCCAAACAGTTCTTTCCGACTGCAAATCCCTTTTGAAGCCAGAGCATACGATTGAAAAGATCATGGCTTTCACAAAGGCGTACATTCAGAGCGATTTGATTCGGGAACATTCAGTCTTCGAGAAGTGGCCACAGAATAATTCTGGCCCACAAATGGAAACCATGCTGAACGCGAGCGAAACGCTGTTTTCTCAGCACAAAGACGAAAAAAACTTAATGACAAGCGTCCTCTCTGAGGAAGTTTTTCGCGCAACCGGGCACGTGATGTTTCACGACTCGTTCACTTGTGAGCGACCCGTTGTCTGGCTTGGCCACGATGTTCTAGCAAAAGCCCTCGCGAGCGGAAAAACATTGTGAGTTTAGCGACCGGATACGTCCTTCAACACGGCGAGCTCAAACTCGTCGGGTATTCGATTGCAGGCACCTCAACATCGATTGCTTTCCCAGAAGCCGACGTTTTATTTGATGTGGCTCAAGGGCTGCCTTATCAAACGCCCTACAACACGGTGCTTTTAACCCATGCCCACATGGATCACGCAAGTGGTCTTCCCTATCTGATTTCTCAAAAATCAATGCAGCAGCGGCCAAAGCCAGTTATCTACATGCCCAAAGCGGCAATCGATCCACTGACGCGCTTGATGGACATCTGGCACGAAATTGATGAATACAAATACTCATTTGAATTTCGACATGTCGCCTTTGGAGAAGAAATTCCGCTGAAAGCTGGCTACTTCGCAAAAGCGTTTCCGACCTACCATCGAATTCCATCTCAAGGGTACACGGTCTATCGTCGTCGCCGTCGTCTGAAAGCGCAGTATCAGGATCTTGCAAAAAC
>JAXMMN010000053.1:0-4424 GCA_034366485.1 Bdellovibrionales bacterium | reverse complement strand
CGTACAGCCGCCGAGGATTCCAAGCGTTCCCACCGAAACTGCGACTAGCAAAGCGAGTCCGCAAATTCTTTTATAGAAGTAGGTTTTTTCCATTTAGGTCTCCTCGGAAAATCATAAGAATGGAGTGCATTTCGCCTCATTTCTTATCGGAGAAAACCGTCTAAAACTTGCTAAACCGTTGTGGAAAATAGGGTGAGCCGGTCGACAGGCCAGCCTGTCAGCCGATTGGAATTTTAAGTCGCAAACTGAAACGTCTCAAAATTTATCGCGCTAGGTAAACCGCGATCACGTAACCGAGGGCAGCAAAGGTAACAGCTAGAAAAAAGTTGGCGATCGCCCGCGTTTCGACTTGGGCGCGTTGAGCTTTCTGTGCTTCCTCGTCTAGCATCCCAGAACTTGAGCCTTCAGAGGGTAAAACCTGTGAACGAGCCTTGAGGCTTTCGATTTCATTCATCAGTTCCTGGATTTTTAGCTCAAGACTTCTTGTTTGAAGCCTTTGAGCGCGAATTTCGTCGGCATTTTGCGAAATTCGATCGCCATCTGCTGCCCGCGCCACGCCTTGAAGCCAAAAGGTCGCATCGAGCGCTGGATATTTATCTTGAAGAGCTAAATACCACGCCAGAGCTCGCCAAACGTGCGGCGGTGCTGATTTGTTTTCTGCTGCATCCCCGCTTGTCCACCTTGTCCAGGCTGATGGATCGACCAAAAGTAGCTGCGCCATTTTTCGTTGGCTTAGACCCAGCGATTCCCTAACGGATTCCAAACCACCTAGTCGCTTCTCAATAACCCGGGCTTCGGCTTCATATCGCTGCCGAAGACTTGATCTAGCTCGCTGAAAGCTAGGCAAACCACTCCCCGGGGATGGGGGTAGGTCGTTAACGCTACCGCCATTTGCACGCGTTTCTGGAGCTTCTTCGGGTGACATCTCGGGCTGCAAATCCATCTAGACCTCTTGTGAAACGCATTGAAAAGCATTTAAAACACTATTTAAAGCGATGTGTTTCACAACATCGAACCAGTCGCAGAAATATTTGGCAAGTCTAGATCTCTGGAATCTCAAGCTTTTTTCGTATTTCGGATCGATTTGGTTCGTCCAACAGTCTTCCAGTGTTTCAAAGTCACACTTATAGTTATAAGTGTGAGTCTTAAATATATGATTTTACTATATTTTAAGGATTTGAAGAAAAATGTCGAATTGCCACGCTTTTGAATGCCGGGGGGTCATCTTGGGTTCCCCTTCTTCCGAAAAGTAACCACTGGGTGGGGGTACTATGAATTCAAATCGCCGACGTATTTTGAAATCTGCTGGAACTTTTGTCGGCTTGGCTGGGATCGCAGGTCTTTATCAGAACTGTGGCGACCCCAGTCTTTCTTTGAGTAACGGTCAAAGTGCATCGAGCGGGTCGTTGGCAGCGCCCACGGATTGGGGTTCCTACGCCGCCAGCCCGGGCCTAACCTCGATCAACGGCCAACGTCCACAGGAAGCGGTGACCGGGTCCGATCTCGACATTTTTATCGATTTCACTGTAGCGACGCATTTCAGTCACAGCGATCGAGCCGCTGGGCATGAACAGCACATGCTCTCGATCATCGTCGGGCGAAACAGAACGACGTTTTATCCACTCAGATGGCGCGCAACAAATCCGTCCGACACGATTTTCGCGGTCTTGGTTTATGATCGCGACACTGGAAACCTGGTTCGGTATCACCGCCTGAATGAATCCTCATCTGAGGTCAATATTTTGATGATGATGCCCGAAGCCTATCTGACGACGACTCGCAATATCTCAGTCGTCATTCATCATTCGTCGCGAGGCTTCATCAAGCGTGATTTCACAATGTCGAAAAATCTCGCATCTCCCTACGCCCAGATGGTTCCGATTTTCAATCCTGCTCAGCCTTTTGCTGGCGCTAACCCACTTCGGCCTTACATCGCGGGAAATGGTGAGGCTTCGGGCGGTCAAGGTAACCTCGGCCTCATTCACTATCCCCTGATCGAAGTACTAACAGAAGAAACTGTGCGTGTGACTCTCGGTGGAACGACCGACCGGCACCCCAGAATCAGTGAAACTCACTACATCGCAGGCGCTGCACTTTACGACCAAGACGGACATGCTGTAACGCTGACGACGTCTGTTTCCTACGGAGAAACAGTGAACTTCTCGACGATTACGTTTGCGCGCGCAGCGTTGCGAGAGAGAGGGATCACAAGTCTCCGAACAGTGGTTCACGACACTTACAACGGTTACTTAATGGGCTTTTTGAATATCTCGTAGCAATAGCGTTGACCAATGCGAAGCGAGGTTTCCATGATGTTAGTGGATGGCGACTTCGACACGTTACGCACTCAATAAAAACAAATACCTTCTTGATCCCGAGGTCGAGCGCCTCGAAGCGTTGCTTGCGCGTGCAGAGTCATTGGAAAGCCGGAATGTCTTGTTGATCTGGCTTGCGCTGAAAACGGGAGCGCGCGCTACCGAACTGCTCGGCCTTCGCAAGGTCGATTTGAATCCCTATGATAAAACCCTTTTCATTCGCGGAATCAAAGGCTCAAACGATCGCGAGCTTCCGCTTGCACCTTGGCTCTTTGAAAGAGTTCGAGAATACACGGATCGTCAAATTGAAGGTGCTTCTGGCGATTTGTTTCCGATCGGCTATCACCGTCTCCGCCAAGTTTGGGATTGGTATCGTCCATCGGGAAAAAAGTTTCACGCACTTCGACACACGTTTGCAATTCGCCTTTACCGAAAAACAAAAGATCTTCGTTTGGTCCAGGTGGCACTCGGTCATCGCAACATTACCAACACGATGATTTACGCGGATTATGTGTATTCGCAGCAAGAGTTAAGAAAGTTGATTCTATGAAACCGCTGCTTTCGAATTGCTCAATTGCATTTAGTCTTTGTGTCCTGCTTTGCGCCGCTCCGTTTTCGGCAACAGCAAGTACCGCAAAAGCGACCACCACGCCCAAAATCGACGAAATCAAGCTCTGGCGCGCCAATGCGCAGTTGCAGCAGATTGCAAAAAAAATCAATCCACTTGGCAGGCCCGCCGGTGACGGTGCGCTTGGTTTAAATCGCCGTTTTCCTGACCGAGTTCTGGTCAGTCATCAACTCGAGGGGTGGAATTGGATTCGGGCCGGCGTCGCTCTCTCGAATGGCTTTATAATCGATCGCGGTATCATGGCATTCGAATGGGCGTTTGCGCGAATGGGAGAAGACGGATCGTTTGGTGAATCGAAGACTGTTGAAATTTCTCATTTCCTCGGACTTTATGCGCGGTCGGTCTTGATGTTGAGAAGTGCGAAATTTGACGATCGCGCGGCTCGCCTCGCTCGGTTAAGTCCGCGTCTCGAAGCCTCCCTGCGAAGCTCCAGGTCCCTTTTGGGTGAGCGCAGATGGAATGGCGAGGAGATGAAGTCGTGGGTCACCCATCAGCGCGTACAGGCGGCGGCCGCCGCCTACTGGATTGGCCAGCTTCTGGTGAACCCTGGCCTCGGGAAGACGGCCGAGGTATGGCTAAATGAAGCCTTAAAACGTCAGGAGGGCACCGGATTTTTTCCTTCGGGATTTCCTCCGAATTCCAAAGCCGCGTTTCAAGCGCAGCTCGATACGCTTGAATCGCTTCAAGGCCTTGCACTCAGGGATTCACTTTTAGGTTTGAAGCTTCGTGCCCCAATTTTAAATGGGTACAAATGGGCAGAGAAATCGCCACATTTTGAGGCCGGAAAAAAAATGTCGCCGAAGGCGACTGTTAGTATTGCGACACTCGTGACAGTCGCTAGCTATGGAGCATGGACAGGAAGCAAGGTCGCCACAGGTTTTGTGGCGAATCAAATTCGCACTACCAAGTAGCCAAAGTCATCAGAGTCTAATCATCTATCCAATGACCGCGTCGCGAAGATTTTGGCTTCCGGCGATTTTCGTTTCGTTCATTTCGAATCTGCGAGCGAACTTCTCTTGATTCCGCATCAAGCTTTGATTCGATCGTTGGGATCTCCGAATCCTGATCTCGCTCATACTGACGAACGGCCAATCGCTCTCGACGTTGATTGGGAAACACACCGCCTCCGAGTTCATCGCCGAGTTCAATTCTCAGTTGTTTCTTTGAGCCGTTTTCCTTTGGTCTTCCAGCCGATTCGTTGCGTTCGAAATCGCTTTGGCTGCGCGCGCGCTCGTCAAGTGCTTGGTAAAGCGCCTTGGTGACTGGATCCATTTCTGCACCAGCCGGACCACGGGAAGCCTTTTCCTCTGTCGGATACGTGGCGGCCTCTGATTTCGTCGGAGTCAGAACCGTTAAGCCGAGTAGCACGATCAGACCAGCCGACAGGACTGCTGCACTTGCAATGCGGTTTGGCGAATACATCTTAAGACTCCTTCAAGGTAGAAACCCGAAAATTGAATTGTCGTGTTTTCCCAACAATC
>JAXMMN010000052.1:0-2145 GCA_034366485.1 Bdellovibrionales bacterium | reverse complement strand
GCTTTACAACACTGCCCAAGCGGCGCATGTCGATGACACAGAATCGATTTTTGAAGGCTCTGCTGTTCAGATGTCTCTTGCGCCATTCCAAGAAGGTGTCACTGGCTTCAGTAGTTCAAATGAAAATGAAAACTATCAAGTTGCGATTCGCTGTCTCGCAAACTGCGACGATGGACAAGTTCAGCTTTACAAGGCTGGTCTTTGGGTACGACTTGAAAATCTCGACAAGGCACAAGTGATCTTCCGTACAAGCTTAGGTGCATCGCCCTCTGGCCCAACGGACTACGATCACCAACGAACGCTGATCAATCTCAGTCTGTATTCGAATCCGGTTGCTTACTTCCAAGCAACGGCCACGTTGATGAATGGAATGAATCCAGGTTCTATTTTCCTCAACACGCACGGCGCTAACGAATTCGGAACCGCGGGTCTCACTCCGATTGCAAACTCTGCGCTGTCGATTGATTCCAGCTCGAAATCTTTAGTCCGATCGCCCGCCTTGACGTTGAACTCTGGCGACCGATTTATTCCTTCAGCAGATCCCACAACATCGTCGATGTCGATGACCGACAGTGCGATCGTCATAGAGACCAGTTACTAGAACAACATGAAGAGGCCGCAGCCGAGCGAATACTCCGATAGGCTCGAGGCGAGCGTCGGCGATTGAAAGATCGTCGTCGAGTAAAGAAACTCGGGACGAAGACCGATGCCGGGCGCAAGAGGATAGTCCGCTCCAATACGAAGTCCAAAATACAATCCAGATCCTTCTATGTTCGGAACTAAATCATTTTCTCGCCGGATACTTGCCATCGCGGCTCCAACGCCAACACCCGCATACGGTGTGAATCGCCGAACCAAGAGCACCGCTTCCGTCCCCTCTGTTTCGCTGACCGAGGCTGCTGGTCCCCAGAAATAGTAGCGTCCCGTGATGCCCGTGAAAGATGAGCCCATCGAAAACGGTGCGAAGTTCACACCGCGAGTGTGCTCGACTCCTAAACTAAAAAAATCAGACATCAGTCGATCGGCGAAGAATGAAACGACGGCAGGCCCTTCGCTTCGTTCAACAATCGTAAGCTGATCATTGACGGACGTAACCTGCGTGACACCAGAACCACCAAAGCCCACCGAACCGCCAATTCGGTAACGGCGAGCATTTGAGCTATCAGCGTTGATTGAAAACAGAACAACCAGGAGGGGCGCCACGAAGCGGAGCACGAAAGCCCCGTACCGTAAGTGTTTATGCAGCCTTTTTGCTGTCATTCGCCTTGCCCCCAGCTTCAAGGCTATCATCGCCTTTTGTCGCTGGGAAGATTTCTTCCAAGACCAGTGCCTTTGACAGGACAAGGGTTCGAAGTCGTTTTGACAAAGCCTCGATCCAAATTCCCTTGTCCTTCGCCGACAAGCGATCTGGCATCGAAAGCTCGTCGCCAACCATTGCCACTGTCATCTTTGGCGCTAGGCTTAGCACTCGATCTTTGACGTCAGGTCGCACTCGACAAAGGGCCAAGATTTCGTCCGTTGTCGCCTGTGACAGCAACGTCGCCAGTGGTTCGTCTCCCCATTCGGAAATGAAAGCGAGGGACGGCGTCGAGCGACGGAACTCTTCGGCAGCTGGACCCTGCATTCCTGCGAGCAAAACAAGTTCTTCTGCAGGATTCAGCGCCTCGACCAATTTATTCAAAGTCATTTCGAGAGGAATCATATCTTCACGGCCCTGCGGCTTAAAGCGCGCCATCAAGCCTCGATCCAATTGCGAAAGTTCCTTTGCTGGAATTTCGCTCATGCCAGCTGCTGCGACCAAAAGCTCTCTTTTCGCCTCGAGAGACATTGTACCCATAAATTTGGCGCGAAGATCTGGCGGCATGAAGAGCGATACCACCGTGCGCATTTTCGGATTTTGTTCCATCAACACTTGGCTGACCATGCCGGCATTAAACCCACCGAGATACCCGAACGGTTGCTCCAATGCAGCCGGACCAAGATTCATCACTGTTAAAAGGTCCCAGTACGACTTCTGTAAAACGTCGCGCTTCTCAGCAATGTCGACAGCTGCCATTTTTGTGAAAGCACGCGTGACATCAGAAACTGCGTCAATCGGAATTGGCAGTTTCCCTAGCTCTTTGCCCACAACTTCCGACAAAACAG
>JAXMMN010000051.1:0-6585 GCA_034366485.1 Bdellovibrionales bacterium | reverse complement strand
TCCCCATAAATTCTCGGCCGTAAAGTTTTTTTAGTTTAATGACATCAAAAGAACGACAAAAACTTTCGTCCTCATCAACGATGAGATCAAAAGGAAAGCCAAATTTCTCTTTAAAGTTTTCGTGCGACTTTAAGGAATCTTTGGAAACTCCGACGACCACCGTATTTTTCGCCGCAAAATCATTTTTGAGCCGCTTGAAGTCTTGCCCTTCGATCGTACAACCAGGAGTGTTATCTTTGGGGTAGAAATAGACCACAACACGACTGCCCTTGAAGTCTTGAAGCGAAATATTTTTACCACCTGTTGCTGGGCGAATCATCGTCGTTGCCTTAACACCGACGAGGCTCAAACCGGCCGGATGGGAATCACTCGGCAACCGTTGGGCCGATGTGCGCTTCACGGCCGCGGCTCGTTTGACGGTCTTTTTTCTGACCGTACTTCCCTTTTTCAGGGTGGCTCGCGCTTTGGCTTTTTTCACTGAAACTGGCTTTTTCGATTTCTTTTTTGATTTTGCCAAAGTCAAAAACCTCCATTTTTACGATGGTTCACTTTTATGCTGCTCCAGCTTGCCGCTGTTCTGGTAGAAGAAAACATGGCTCAAGTGCGAAATTTGCTAAATTTAGAACCTCCAAGCCTCTTTCTAGAAGTCGAGTCTGCTTTACGCCGCTCACTGGGCCCTGCAGACCCCGCAAAACAAGCTGATCACGTTTTACGGCTGTCGAATCATTATGTTTCATCACCCGAGTCACTCTCTCCTTGGAGCCACGCCTGGGCAATGAAAGCGCTTTTGAGCTACTACCACCCTCTCAATCAAAGCCGCGCCTTTGGTGTCGCCAATCGCGGCCTGCAACGCGGCTTTTTTGAGGGTCTCAGCACCATTCATGATTTTGGGTGTGGGACTGGCGCGGCGGCCCTGGGCATGCTTGCCGCTTGGCCAGAATTCAAAAAGGTCGTTCTCAGTGATCACTCATCAGAAGTTCTGAAGACCGCCCACACCTTGTTTTCAGAGGTCCCTCTTCTCAGTAAAGACGGAGTGAAATGGGATACCAAGGCCGAGACGCTCGAAACAAGCAGCCCACCTGAGTCGCCCAAAACCTCTCTTGCCTTGTTTTCTTATGTTCTGACGGAAGCTGGCGCAATTGATCGCTTCGAACGCTTTCTAAAACGAGGGGCGCAACGATCATTTGAAGCAATAGTCATTTTAGAACCGTCCACCTCGGCTGATGGCCGCAGACTTCAACGACTAAGAAGTGTGCTTTTAGAAAATGACTATCACATCTGGGCGCCCTGTACGCACTCTGACAAATGTCCGCTATTAGAAGAGTCCGACCGCGATTGGTGTCATGACCGCTTTCCACCATTCCTGCCAAGTTGGTGGAAAAACCTCGAAGCGGGGTTACCAATGAAGAATCAATCCATCACTGTTTCTTACTTGCTGGCTCGCAAAAAACCACTGCCGTCAGAAACAAAGTTCGTTCGAGTCACGGGTGATCCCCTTCATGAAAAAACAAAAATGCGCCAATTGATTTGCCGCGGTCCACATCGAGAATTCATCAGCTGGTTTCCATCACGGTTCGCCAAACCAGCAGCGAAAGAACTAAAGAATTTTGATCTCGCTCGCGGCGACCTCTTTAAGGACGATCCAAAGTTCTGGCAAGATCAGCGCGGGGCAGAACGTGGGCACGAGTATCGCCTTGGAGAAAACGAAATTTTTCAGATCCGAGACTCGCTAGAGGAACTTGCAATCAAGCTATCCAAGTAATCGAGCATTGAACGCATTTCTTCGTGAACTCTTTTGGCTTCATTAGCCACTTGGTCTCGCCAGTCGATGGATGAGACTTCTTTGTCCGATGGAATCTGTGGCTGAAAAAGTCTTGTGTACATTGAAAACTGCGCCATTGGCCGAGGCGGTAGCGGCACCGTCAAACCGCCGCTTTCTTTCAGGCGATTGCCAATAAACTTGTGAACCACCGAAGGCAGAGGGAGCTCAGAAATCTTGTTGGTCAAATTTTCTGTCAACGGCAGGTTCACGCCCCAGCCCTCAGACCCGCGATGTACACACAAAAGTATCGGTGTCTTTGTTCTCATGGAGATTTCAACAAATCGATCTGAACGAAACGGCTGAAGTCCGCTGGGGTCCCCGAAAAAACAATTCGAGCCTTCAGGAAACACCACAAGATCCGCGGTACCAAGCTCTTCAAAATGACGAACTAGTTCCTCAAATCTCAGTGGTCGATCACTTTGGGTGATAAACCGCGCTACGTCTTTCAAACCAGGTAAGGAATAAAAAAAGCGATCCATCACCGCAATTGGACGACGAGAGCCACCGCCCCTTGCTGCGAGCTGCGCCGTCAATAAACAAGGAGCCGGAATCCAGGAAAGCGGTGATGCGTGATTGAATGCAACAATCAGCCGCGGATTTTCACTCATCACCTGATCTAGCGGAATGTCCGTGTGGAAGAATGTTTTCTTGGCGACCAGTTTCAAAACGGCATTGGTCACAGGTTCATATTCCGAAAGTCGTCGTAGCTCAGTTTTCATGATTCACGTCTACTTTGGTTCACGCCATAGGTCGAGGCAGGCCTTGACGAACTCCCCATGTGCCGCGTCAACTGATGAAGATGTCCGCAAAGCCCCGTACCAGCCTCGAAATTTTGTTACCTTACTTACCAAGCTTTTCTGGTCTCGTGCTAGTTTTCGCCGCCTACACGGCGGCGGTCTTCACATCTGACTCAAGCGGTGTTGCGACAAAACTGCCTGCAACAAAACTGGCACCTTCAAATCAAAGCCAGAATTTCAATGTTGCCAAAAAGCTGAGTGCCGAAAAGCTCTCAACACTGACTGTGTTGCCAACCAGAGACGTCGCTTCACCTTTGGAAACAGAATAGAAGCTTAAATCACCCCCGACAGAAAGAAAGTCGGTGATCCAGTGATTGTACCCAGCGATGGCTCCAGCGTGAAATGGTGACGCCGAAACTTGATTTGGCGTTACGCCGAAGTCCATTTTCGTGATTCCAAGGCGCAATCCAAAATACGCACCTTTCGCCTCGCCCTCAAAATGGTAGGTTCCTTCAATTCCGTAGAAATCTAAATCGAATGCGCCAACAACTCCGGCCTCATCTTTTTTAGATGTGAAATAGTAGGCGCCAAGCCCAAGCTCCGTCCCGATTTTTGCGCCCGCCGTAATACCAAGTTGGGTTCGCGCGGTCGTTCCGCTCTTGTTCGGAACCAACAATCCACCTGCACCACCAACCCAAAGTGCTTGCTCTCCCTCGGCTGCTGCCTGCGCGGAGCTCATCCCCGAAACAACTGCAACAAGAGCCACTACCGACAACGCCAAGTGCACGACTAGTTTTTTCGACATAACCATTAGGTCCTACTTTCTTTCGACAATTTTTTACTGTCTCTTTCTAGTCAAATTATGCTCTCATGTTTGTATGTTCGAACAAGACTTCTGCAATGTGTTGAAGCGCAAAGTGTTCCAAGCCTCGCGACTGGGAACGCTCGTCACCATTCTTTGTCTTTCTGGTCTTTGTCTTTCTGGCCCAGCGAACGCCAACATCGTTGGCGGCGATGCTCAGAATTTCAACCCCACGAGCAACGGTCTTGATTTCGTCACGGTCCAGAGCTCTGAAACACTCCGCCCTGGCATATTCAATCTCGGGCTTTTCTTGAATCACGCTGTCAACTCACTACCGTACTTTGAATCGACTCCAGGAAATCGGCTCAACTTTACCGACAGTCTCACTTCTTTTGATTTCAACGCCGGTGTTGGACTCACCGATCAATGGGACGTCGGCTTCAGTCTTCCTCAAGTTTTAAGACAACAAGTCGACGATGGAACAAGCTCGCGAGGCGAGTTCGCAAGTACCGGAATGACAGAGATTCGCTTCAACACAAAATTTAGATTCTTCGGAGATTCCTCTGGGGGCGTTGCCGCAATTCTCTCGACAAATCTAAACCTGATCGAAAACAATCCCTACGCTGGCCGAGACAATGGACCGACATTCAATTTTGAAATCGCAGCTGACACAACGGTTCGCCGTTGGGCGCTGGGTGCTAATTTCGGTTACCGCGCACGTTCAAAGGGCACAAAAATCCCGGGCTCTTTGGCGGACCCTCTTGGCAACCAGTGGATCGCATCGGCAGCGGCCAGTTATCATTTCCCCCAATACAGCACGAAACTTATTTCCGAAGTTTTCGGCGCCCTCCCAAGCGAGTCGAGCAACAGTTTTGGCGAGCGCAGTCTTTCTAGCTTTGAGTGGCTCATGGGACTTAAATATGATGTAAACACAAATCTCGCACTTCATGCGGGTGGCGGGACAGAGCTTCTTCAAGGCGTCGCATCGCCTGATTGGCGCCTTTACGCAGGATTGAACTATGCTTTTGGGCCGCTCGAAAGAGAACGACCAGCGCCACGCTCTTCGTCGGAAAGACCAACCGAGAGACCTAGCGTGAGTTATCTGGAAGTCGTTCCAATTTCGGTCAAATCCTCAGTTCAAGAACGCTTCCGAACGCGCTCGATCCAGTTTGAATTTGATTCTGATAAAATGATCGGTCGTTATGATGAAGTTCTAAGCGAACTTGCCGACGCCCTTTCCCGTGGGTTCAAAGTTCTTCGCGTCGAAGGCCACACGGACTCTGTCGGGCCTGCCAGTTACAACGAATCCCTCTCGCAAAAACGATCTCTTGCCATTCGCAAGCGCTTGATTGAGAAGTTCGGAATGAACGCCGGAAAGATCCAGGCCGTGGGCTACGGAGAAACTCGGCCGATTGAGGACAACGGCAACTACCAGGGTCGCCAGGCAAATCGCCGCGTCGAATTTGAAGTCGATCGCTAGCCCCTTTCAAAGCTCGATAAGGTGACCCGAGAGCGGCACCAGGGATTGCAATATTTCCCAGTCTACCTTCGCCAAAAAGCGATGAATAACGTCTATTAGCCTCATGGAGGCTCATTCGGTCCGCCTTCAACAAACTAGGTTTGGCCCCAAATGTGCCTCAAACTAGGCTTATGAAAAATTCTAGGCTTAGCAAAAACGGCAACTCTGAGAAATCTTTGAAAATTTCCCTCTTGTTTGCGCTCATCGGATCACTCGTTTTCGCCTCCGGCTCTTCGGCGGTGGGACAATCACTGAGCCATTCATTGGGCCATTCAAATCATTCCCCCTTTATCCGAGTGGAAGGCTTCTCGCCGTCCGAAAAAGCTCGACTCACCGGCTTCCTTCGCTCGGCAGCCTACGGAGAAAATGTGCCGGGCGCTATGCGCCTCTCTGCCACCCTTCTCAAAGAGGTTTCAGGTGGTGCCCCTGGGAATACAACGAGAACCCAAGCGAAACCAAAAGAGGATGACGACAATGGGTGCTTGTTCCAAGTGCCGGAACGTTTTTCGCTTTTCAAAGCCACTACCGACAAGGACCCGTGCACGGGCTTAGGAACACTCCTCAAGGCCGACACGAAAACCCAGATTCTTTATCTGTGCAAAAATGGAAAGTCTGTGGGTGATTTCGATTTCTCCAAAGGCTGGAATGGGACCGAAAAGCGAAAAGAGGGTGATGAGCGAACTCCGCTTGGAGTCTATAGCATAAAGGCCCCACGCCGATCCGATGCCGGATTTCACAAGTTCATCCACATCAACTACCCGACTTCGCTGCAAAAGAAAAAAGGCTACACCGGTTCGAATGTTGGGATCCATGGACCCAGCCGCTGGGCACGCTGCCTCGGCAGACTGAACACTTACTTTGATTGGACAAATGGTTGCCTCGCTGTCGCAAGCGATCGAGACATCGATGAAGTCAGCCGATTCGTCGAAGAGAATAACGTCGAGAAGCTCGCTGTGTACCCACTCGAGGAAACAGGTAACTCTGTAGAAGATTAAGATCGCGAGTGGATCGAGAGTCCTCTTCTTGAAACTTCACGGCTTCATGAAAGGACTTCAGCGCTACCCTCGAGAATCGCAAAATTCGCTGCCTCAAACACGATAAAGCGCATGGCGAGCAGTAATTTTTACGAATCCAGCTGGCCCACGGATTGCCTTACCAGGCACCCGTAAGAATTAAAAAGAAAAAAACTGAATCGAATTGTCATCAATTATTAGGAGTTCAAAAATGAAATTGAACGCACTCGGACGAGCCCAAACAGTCCTCCTTGCGATCACTGTCGCATCGCTGGCCACTGCCTGCTCGAAATCAGAATTAACACCTTCGGACATCGCCGCTCCGAACACGGGCTATGAAGTCACAGAGGAACAAGTTGGGATCGTCGCACCGTCAGAAGTGAAAGAAGCAAAGCGCTTCTACATTTCGGCAGAATCTATTCGCGTTCGTACGACTCCAGAAACTGACACAGCTGAAAACGTTGTTGGTCGACTCTACGTCAATGATCAAGTTGAAGTTGTTGATGCGACCCCAATCGGAAAAGACGCACTTGTAAAAGTACGAGTCATTTCTAGCACGTCTTCGATTCCCGGCGAGCGAGAACTTTACGTCTCGTCGAAGTACTTCAACGCCGAACGAAAAGCGGTTGATCCAGTTGCGACTTCGCTGCAAGCCCCGGCGACTGAAACGCCAAAAGTAATCGGACAAAAAC
>JAXMMN010000050.1:0-2356 GCA_034366485.1 Bdellovibrionales bacterium | reverse complement strand
ACGAGACGAAGTCGCCCACTTCAAGCTTTTCAGAAATGTCTTCGGCGTTGAAAGGAAGATTCCAAAACGGATATGGAATAGCTTTGATAGCATCACTTTTTTGTTTGAACGCGCGAACGAAGAGAACTTCCGTTCCATGCTTCAAATTAAGACCAATTTTGAAATCTTTCGCGGCTTGCTTGATCATATCGCCAACGTTGACATCAGTGTCGGGCGTCCAACGATCCATACGCAGGTGGTAGTCACCCTTGTAGGACGGCTCAAACTCGTAACGATAGCGAAGTGCTGTATTTACACCTTCAAAGATTTCTGCTTCAAGAAGATCGGCTTTTAACGAAACGTCGAGCGACGCAATTCTGTCGCGAATTTTGCCGATGACAGTTTTTCTCTTTATACTGCTAGCTACGGCACTGTCGGGATTGGCCACCGGAGTTTCTTGCCCAAACGAAAGTGAGGGCGAGCCAAATAAGAGTGCGGCCAACGCGAACGTCCCCGCAATCATTCCAAAATGTCGATTGGAACAGAGGCGATTTGAGTGAGCTGTTTTGAAAACCGACATTTTGCCTCCAAGGCCGTCAAATAAGTCGAAAAGTTTGAGCTTCAAGGTCGACGTGGTCGCAAGATCGAGACCAAGATCGAAACTGGGGCAAAAACGGTTCACGACAAATTAAACTGAATTGGGCGATGAAGGACCGAAGACACGCAAGCGCGGCTGCGGCGCCAAAGGCCGCAAATGGGCACTCCTGAAACCTAAAGTTTTTTAAAAGACGTTGGGCACAAAGAGGTCACCGCAGGACCGTCCGCCGGGACCAGAGTAGATCACCATCGACTGCCCGGTACCAGAAAGTTCCTTGGGAATAAAAAGCTTTGTAGATTCAAACTGTTTTTCGTTTGTGACCACAGCCGAGTACACCGGGCTAGCCGCATCTTTTGCGCCAGTCGGTGCTTTAATGTGCCCGAGGGCCTTCACGTCGTCATACATAGCGGAGTGCCGAAACGGCATTCTCCAATCGCTCCACATCCGAAAAAGATAGCGAATTAAAAAGTCATTGTATCGAAACCAATTCTTAGGATTCATCCACCAACGTCGCCGATATGATTTTGCTACCTGATCACCTGGCCCGGCGATCAACCATTTTGAGCCAGCCTTAGGATTTGCGACGAACACGATATAGGAAAAATTCTGAGTCTGACGACGTCGAAGATACTCGGCCTCATCCAGATCACCGTAAAAAAATGAATGGCGTACTGCCGACTCATAGTCAAACGCCTCGAGATCCACTTTCGGTATATCGTTCACCATAATCCCATGCCACGGACCGACGCGAATCCATTCTTTAGGCGGCCCGCCTCGATCGAGATACATCTGCAAAAATTCGCGCTTCCAGTCTTCAATCCGGTGAATGCGAATCACATGGATCAGCGTCGTAGATGAAGGATCAAACGGCGAAGTTAGCCCCTCAGTTTGGGCATGCGCTGAAATACAGAATGAAAAGCAACTCATCCAAAGGCTGATCGTTAGAAAAGTAGGGATTGTTTTCTTCAGGCTCATCACGGCCGCGATTGTACCGCAGATAGTGACATGTCACCAACTTGTCGTGCTCTTTAGTAGAGAGCACAATGTGGATTATTCAAGAAACCAATCCTCGTGGCCGATTCTTACTCTGGCTTACGCAACATCTTCTGAACCTCAGCGACGTGAAGTTCTTCGTCGTAAATCATTTGCCGAGCATATTCTTCGAGAAAAACCGAATGTCCCTCTACTAAGCTCAGCAATGCTTTGTAGTTACCTAGCTGGACCTGTTCGTGCTCAAGACTTTCCTTTAAGATGTCGCCGATTGCATGCTTGTGCGTTTCAAGCAGGTTTGAAATTTTAAGCGAGGGATGTCCATTCAGAGTCGTTATGTTCTCTCCCGCCTGTGCAGCGTGAGCCAATGATTCTGAGGCCTGTTCTCGCAACCAACTGACAATAGGAATCCGATTGTGACCGTAAACCATCAGTGAATAGTGCGTGTACCGAACCACCCCAGCCAATTCGAATTCAAGAATCGTGTTCAGTGCCGCGATGACTTTCTTGGTGTCCATTCCATTCTTATTACTCGGACTCTTCGATTTTTCAGCCATCTCACACCTCCACCTAAAAGATTAAATTTCTTCTGCCAGCCATACGCCAGAACGATTGATTTGTCCCACCACTTTACCCGTTAGGCGGACTCCGTCAAAGCATGTGTTCTTTGATAAGCTAACGTGTTCGGATCCATGGACCGTCCAAGCTTCATCAGGTGCGACAATCGTCAGACGAGCGGGCGAACCCATTTTAATGAAGCCAAATTCAGAATCCACACCAAGAAATTTG
>JAXMMN010000049.1:0-9399 GCA_034366485.1 Bdellovibrionales bacterium | reverse complement strand
AGAGCTTATCAACAAGACGGCTCGTTTGGACTTCATCATTGTGAATCCAGAGTTCCAGCAAGGGACTCCTGGCTTTGATCAAGCCGTCGCAATGGTCGACGAAGCCGAAAAAGCGGGGGGCTTCAAACTAGGAAAAGAACTGAAGTACTCGGCCTACGTTGAAAAAATCAACGCTGCTCTCAAAGGAAAACTTCCTGAAGGGTCGTTGGTTCTTTTTGAAAAGCCCGAAAACGTAGAATCAATGGAAGTTGGAAAAATTCCGCATGTATTGATGCGTTCGGAAACAGTTCCTGGCGATCTTCTAACGGACGCGTTTGTTTCTCCGGGCGAAACAGGTCGCCCAGAGGTAAACTTCCGCTTGGACGGTCCCGGTGGCCGCGCTATGGGTGACATGACTGAAAAACACACCAACCGCCAAATGGCGATTGTCCTTGATGGTGTTGTGAAGTCGGCGCCAGTGATCAATTCCAAAATCACGAACTCAGGTCGCATTACTCTCGGTCGAAGTTCGTACGAGGAAACTCTCAAAGAAGCGAAAAATATTTCGATCACTTTGAAGTCGGGTGCGTTGCCAGCAGCGCTTGAGCAGTTGGAAGAACGCACCGTTGGTCCTTCGCTTGGTGCCGATGCGATTAAAAAAGGTCAGCTGGGCGCGCTCGTTGGCGGCCTTTTGATCTTTGTATTTAACCTCGCGTATTACCGCTCGTTTGGCTTCGTGGCCAATGTGTCTCTGGCGTTGAACTTGGTTTTGACGATCGCGATTCTGTCGGTTCTCGGTGCAACGTTGACACTTCCGGGTGTTGCGGGTCTTGCGCTTGGGTTGGGAATGGCCGTTGACGCGTCGGTTATTATTTACGAGCGGATCAAAGAGGAGCTGGCGTCAGGCAAAAGCCTCATGATGGCAACCAATGTCGGTTTTGATAAAGCGTTCTCGGCCATTTTTGATGCGAACATCACGTCAATCGCCGTGTGCGTAGTTTTAATGTACTACGGTACAGGACCTGTTCGAGGGTTCGCAGTGACATTGATGACGGGACTTTTCATTACATTGTTCACGTCGGTCTTTTTCTCTCGGGTTGTCTTGGACCTGCTAATTGGCCGCTTTAAACTCAACCCTTCGATCAAGTGGGGACGGTAGGTTATGTCGACAAAAATTTCGAACTCGAAACAAACTGAGAAAATGGATGGCATCGACTTCATCAGGCTCGCAAAGCCGATGGGACTCTTGTCATTGCTATTGGTGATTGGGTCCGTCATCTTGATCATGACAAAAGGTTTCAACTACGGAATTGATTTCTCCGGTGGAACTGAAATGCATGTGAAGTTCACAAAGTCTGTGACGGCTGAAGAAGTTCGAGCAGCATTGGCCGAAGTTGGAGCCGGTGGTGCATCGGTGCAAACTTTCGGTGAAGCGAATGAGTTTTTGGTCCGCCTCGGAACACCAGAGCTTCCAGACGCAGCCGCTCAGAACAAGGCTTTGAACGAAACGCTCGCGAAAGTAAAAGAAGTCTTCACTTCCAAGTTTGGTATGGACGCGACTGGGCTCTTACGGGTCGATACGGTTGGTCCCCAAGTGGGAAGTGAACTGAAGAAGAATGGTCTGCTGGCCGCTTTCTACAGCCTTCTCGTATTGCTGATCTACGTTTCGGTGAGATTCGATTACGCCTATGCGCCAGGTGCGATCATTTGTTTGATTCACGACTCGTTGATCACGTTGGGCTTGTTTTCGTTGATGGGCCGTGAAGTGAACGTGCAGATCATCGCCTCGATTTTGACGCTGATTGGATACTCGCTCAACGACACGATTGTGACGTTTGATCGTATTCGAGAGACGGCACCATTGAATCGCGATAAGTCGTTGGCCTATATCCTAAATAAGGGAATCAACGAGACTCTCGGTCGTACGCTTTTGACGGCTGGATCGACATTGCTCGCGTGCTTTGGTCTTTATTTCCTTTCAGGCGGAGTCATTGCTGAAATTGCGTTCACTTTGATTATCGGGATTATTGTTGGCGCTTACTCGACAATCTACGTTGCGGCTCCATTGATCATGGTCATGGAAAAAATCACTCCCGGATCGACGGCTTCGATTCCACACGCCGAAACAACTCCGGCCTAAATCAGAAAAATGGTCGTCTCGGAAGTCGAGCCCATCAGTGAAAGTGTTCCCCCGGCAGATGAAGGTCTGTCGGGGTCTCTTTTTGTGGGAACCGGTAAAACGTGGCGAAAGCGTAGGCTCGAAAACGCGTCTCCGGTTTCATCATTTAACGGTCTACCATCCGGTGAAAGAGCGGATGTATCGCAAGTCGACATAGCGGGATTACCGGCACCACTTCGCGAAGTTCTTTCGTCGCGAGGCGTGTCGGAGGAAGCAGACCTTGCGGATTGGTTTAAGCCGACGCTGAAGTCACTTCGCGACCCGTTGTCCTTGTTGGATTTAGATAAAGCAGTAAAGCGTCTTGTGAAGGCAAGAGCCACGCAAGAGCACATCGTTCTCTATGCGGATTATGATCTTGATGGAACAAGCGGGCTGGCGCTCGCGCTAGATGCATTTCGCTTAATGGGTTTTGCAAATGTTCATGCTTACCAGCCCCAGCGCCTCACGGAAGGTTACGGTCTTCATAGCGAAGCGATCACGCGTTTGAAAGCTGAAAAAGGCATCACGCTTCTTGTGTCTATTGATCTCGGCATCACGGCGATGGACGAGGTTGAAACGGCCAATCGTTTAGGGATCGATGTCATTATAACCGATCACCATTTGCCGAAGACGGATGCCAATGGCTCAGTTGTTTTACCTAAGGCACTTGCCGTCGTTAATCCCAACCGCGGTGATTGCCCATCGAATCTAGGTCACTTGTGCGGAACAGGGGTCATCTTCTATCTCGTGCTGGCTTTGCGTCGTGCGCTTTTGGAGGACGGGACTCTTTCCAATCCCTTTGATCCAAAAGCTTTGCTCGACTGTTTTGCGATCGGAACGATCACGGACCTTGTGCCTCTGCTTCATGAAAATCGCATCTTGGTAAAACACGGACTCAATCGTTTAGCCGAAACCGATCGCCCAGGTTTGCGCGAGCTTTTAAAATCGCTCGAACTTTGGGGTCGACCTTTGACGGCGCAAGATGTGGCGATCCGCTTTGCGCCGAAGCTGAATGCCCTTTCACGAATGGGTTCGGGCATTCAGCCGATCGATTTATATATCGAAACCGACGCCGGCAAAGCGCGAGACGTGGTTTCAGCTGTTCTCTCAAATAATCAAGACCGCCAGGCATCGCAAAAAGCGGCAGACGAAGAGGCTGACCGAATTCTTCAAGAGCGCCCGCCTCGTGGGATCGTTGCTATTGCCAGTGAGAAGTTTCATCGCGGCGTCGTCGGCCTCGTCGCAACGAAACTCAGTCAACGTTATGGCGTACCAGCGTTTGTTGGTTCGATCGAAGGTGAGTCGGGTTCGATCATTGGCAGTGCGAGAATGCCCACGGGAATGTCAGCCAATCTTTTGGAAGCGATGGGCTTTGCCACAAATTATCTTGATCAATTTGGTGGTCATGCGATGGCCGCGGGCTTTGAGGCCAAGCGATCGACCTTTGACCTCTTTCGCGCGAGCCTTGAGACTTGGGCTGAAACTTTAAGGACTCAGTCCGAAATCGGTTCGCACGTGGTCGAATACGATGCGATGTGTCGACTTGCGGATTTAAATTCAACCTTTATGGCTTGGCATGAACACATGGGGCCGTTTGGTGCCCATGCACCGATTCCGATGTTTTTGATTTCGGATTGTCTTGTCGCTCAGGTGAAAGTTTTAAAAGGCGGTCATCTGCGCCTGAAGCTTGCTCAAGCAGGTGCGCCTGCGATGCAGGCAATCTGGTTTGGGCCGCCCAGTGATTTTCCTATTTCTCAGGGTAATCGGGTGGACCTGATTGGTGAGGTGCAATGGAACCATTACCAAGGCTCGCGATCGATTCAGCTCTTGGTTAGCGATGTGAAGATTGCGGGTACCGCCAAGGCGTGATAGCAGCTGCGGTACGGAGGCCATCATGCCGATTATTTCAGAGCCGAAAAGTTCCGATTCCACCATTGAAACGACCTCTCAGGCTCACTCAAAAGTTGAGGGCTTTTCAGCCATCGAAAGGCAGTTTGAGCGACTGAAGTCGACGGTTCCGGCTAGATTTGCCGAAAAAGCCGACCAAGTACTGTTGGGGCTAAGTCACACCGGACAATCCATTCCGATGTTGTTGAAACAAACTTTCAATAAAATTGATGGCAATCCCAATGACGTTATTGGTCGCATCAGTCGAACGGTTCTGGAACAAGCGCAGTCTGTTCGTCAGACGCTTGCAACAAAGAGCGCTCAGTTGAGCGAGATCGCCGACGGAGTTTCGACACGAGTGAAGAGCGTGAATCCGTTCACGGCCGAAGAAGTTTCCTCGCAGCCGGCCAAGTCCGCGGCCAAAGCGAAGATTGAAGCAAAAACAAAAGTAAAAACAAAAGCTAAAGCCAAAGTGAGCGCGGCAAAACCAAAAGTGAAACGCCCAAAGAAGGCGACAAGCCGAACCTCAAAGGAATAAGCCCTTTGGTGAAGTCCGTCGTGCTTTTGTCATCCGGTCTTGATTCGACCGTGAATCTCTATCGCGCTGCTAAAGAAAGTGAAGTCGTGATGGCCATCACTTTTGACTACGGTCAAAGGGCGGCAGCTCGCGAGATTCACTTTGCAGGCCGTTTGGCTGCGAACCTTCAAGTTCCGCATCGGGTGATCGAATTACCGTGGTTCAAAGATTTCACTGCCTCTTCGCTTGTGAATAGAAAAATGGACGTGCCCACAACATCGGTTGAAATTGATAGCTTCGAGGCCAGTACGAACTCGGCCAAAGCCGTATGGGTTCCCAATAGGAACGGAATTTTTCTCAATATCGGAGCTGCTTTCGCAGAGAGTGTCCAGGCGGAGTGGTTGATTCCGGGGTTCAACGCAGAAGAAGCGACGACTTTTCCAGATAACTCAGAAGCTTATTTGCAGGCGGCGACCAGGTCGCTTTTCTTTTCTACGGGAAATCACGTTCAAGTGAAATGCTTCACGACGGCTTTAAATAAAACAGAGATCGTAAAACTGGGACGTACTTTGAACGTTCCGTTTGATCTGATTTGGACCTGTTACTTCGGTGAAGATAAACCTTGCGGGCAATGCGAATCGTGTCAGCGATTTTCGCGTGCCATGGGAGCAAGTCAGACATGACGTCATTTCAATTCAAGCTTCTAAATTTAAACGATGAAAAGTCGGCGTATGACGGGACACAGTTGAGATCGCTTTTCGCTTACTTGGACCACGGGATTCTTGGCGATTCGATCGTCGCGTGGGTCGGCCCCTGTCACGTGTCTTTTGAACACATGGTAGACGGCGAAGATTTGCGCGATCAGTCCGAAATTCGCGGAAGTCGAATGGTACACTTCATCGTCGAAAAGTTTTCTGCAAGTCTCGCTGAAACAGTGGCCCTGCAGCGTCTGCTTTCGTCGATCGCAAAAGATGTACTTCTTGAAAAGCTAGGGTCGCAGCCGCGATTTCCCATTCGCCGCGCGGGTGATGATCTCTTTGTCTCTTTGCCAGGGGGCGAGGGGAAACTCTCTATTTCGATTGCGACAGTTTCTCCCGTCTCTGGGCTTATCCATTTTGCTGTGAATGTCTCAAATGAGGGCACACCGGTGAAAACAGCGGCCTTGGAAGATCTTCGAATTCCAGCCGAAGAGTTTGCGACCTCTGTGCTTCGGGCGTTTTCTATTGAAATGAACACCGTGGCCGAGGCGACTCGAAAAGTGAAGTGGGTGCGCTAGGGGCGACGCTTCGCCCTCTTAAGTCTCTGAAACGCCAGTGGAATATGAGAGTTTCTGCAAAGTGTGCGGGGGTCGTCACACTTTGCCTAACGGTTTTTCGTGTTGAGTCAGTTCGACGATTGTCTAAAGTCAGTTCGAAATAAACCAACTTTGAATCGGCCCATGGCTTGCTCCCTTCAACCTCGAGCACACTTCACGTGTGTTTCAAGTACGGGGAGGCAAAATGAATATGCCGAAATTGACGTTACTGATGTTGGGTTTAGTGATGGTTCTGGCGTTCCAGAACTGCGGTAACAATATGAGCTTCGAGCAAGACGGAGCGCTTGTTGCGAAAGCAGATGAAGATACCAACGGTGATGGCATTCCTGATGATCCGACGTCGGATGATCCTAATAATAGCGATGACGATTCGGATGACGACGGTGGTCTGAATCCTGGCGATGGCTCTCCACCCCAGTATCCATCACCGACTCCGCGTCCTCCCGGAGCAAGCCCAACGCCTCGCCCTGGCTACGGCGGTGGCGGCGGAAACCATGATGATGACAAAGACAAAGACTGTAACAATAGAGATCGCGATCACGACCATAGCGGCGGAAACAGTCCAAGTTCCTCAGCGTCAGCACATTTCATCTGTATTCTTGAAGGCCCGGGAAAGTCGGTGAAGCTAGGACTTCGTCCCACAGCTTTGGCGAGCGGAACATCTGCAGATCAAGCGGTGTGCATGAGTCAAAATGCGTGTCTCAACATCGCAAGCAAGGCTTTCTCTGTGAAGCTGGCCGATCGACGCGGATTCTGTAAGCAATCAAAAGCGAGCGGTCGCGTCTCAATGTCTGACGCGCAAATGGAAGAAGCGGTAACAAAAGTAAAAGTCCTTCAGCTCTCGCAAGAATACTAGGCGAAGTGAAACAGAAAAATCTTTTGGCGCCCCTGCGCCGAAGTAACCAAACCCCGGAGGTAACTCTGGGGTTTTTTCGTTTCAGAATGAGATGTTAAAACCTGAAACGTAACTTGCTGATACGACGATCCTTTTTTCAGGATAATCGAGTTCGACAGTTTCTTAACCTTCAAAGCCAAATAATCGAATGTAAGCTGGAATGACAGTTGCTCTCTTCATTGTCAGTAACTTGGAACTCAAATGTAGCAGCGGAATGTAATTAACGGGATTTGAGTTCGAAAAGGGGTACCAAATGAATAAGCATCTGATCATCATTGCAGCGCTCTTCCTGATTCTAGGCTTCCAGAACTGTTCGAATACCGCTTCATTCGATGCGGACGGCGCTTTGGTAGCAAAAACAGATGTCTCACTTCAAGACGATGGTTCCAACACGTATGACGGTGTGATTGACGAAATCGCGGACGAGATGCCGGTTTCGAACCCACCATCAAGCGGGGTCGTTGTCGTTCCAACTCCATCTCCAACCCCAGCTCCGAACTACAACGGTGGAGATCGCAACTACGGCGGCCGAGATGACGACGATCATGATGATGACGATCGAGACTATGATCGCGACCACGATGAAGGTGATGACAACGATTATAATGTCGATCACGGAGACGATGATTCAAGCAGCCACTCGAAGGCGTCACATGTGTGTATTCTCGAGAGCACAGGTGGAAACTCTGTTCGCCTCGGTAAAACTTCAGGCGAGCTCAGTCAGGACACGTCCGCCGTGAACGACGTATGTATGTCTGAAAAAGCGTGTTTAGAAACTGTTTCGAAAGCTTTCGCAGTCAAAGGTGCCGAGAAGCGCGGCTACTGCAAAGAGAAGAGTGGCAACCCGAACGTGGTTAAGATGTCAGACAAAGAAGTGGAAGACGCAATTGCTAAAGAAATGCTCAAGCGAATTTTGTCTTCGAACTAACCGACAACAAAAACTAGCCGAAGCAAAAAGAAAGGGTGCTCTTAGGAGCGCCCTTTCTTTTTTTCTCTAGCGACACTCCCAAATCTTTCCGCGCCACTGCACGGAAAGCAGCGAAGGCCGGAGGCCGTAGCGACACTTTTAGACCGAGACGACTTCTTTGATCTCTGGGAGTGCGTCTTTAAGCCGTGTCTCAATTCCCATTTTCAACGTCATGGTTGAGCTTGGGCACCCGGCACAAGAGCCTTGCATGTGAAGATAGACGACTTGGTCCTCATACTTCGAGAAAACGACGTCGCCACCGTCTTGGGCCACCATGGGTCTAATTTCGTCATCAAGCACTCGCTTGATGAGGACGATTGCGGCAGAGTCTTGCGGATTGACGGCATGGCGAGCACTTCCGCCAGCGGAAGTGGATCCGGTGGATGGAGATTCGCCAGAAGCTGACGACGAGCCGACGGCGGAAACAATCGGCGCGCCACTCTCGATATGCTCTTCGATAAGGCCAGCCAATGGCTCTGCGATGATGTCCCAATCCACCCAGTCTTGCTTTGTGACCGTGATGAAATCACGGCCGACAAAAACGCCCGACGCCCATGGAAAGCCGAATAGTTTTTTGGCAAGTGGAGCGAACTGCGCCTCGGCGGCCGAGCTATATGCGATCGGCGTCTCGGCGAAAACCATGTCAGAGCCGACAAGTGAAAAACGAAATGTTTGGGGATTCGGTGTTTTCTCGAATCGAACTTTTGGGGCAGACGTGGATGCTGACATAGTAGGCTCCTTGGCGGCCCAGCGATAATCCGCTGATTACCTGCTGATAAAGTTAAGTGGCGCCGTGCGACAACTTGCAGCTAACTGGAGTTAAGGTCAATGCCTCATGGGTGATTTCTTGATCTCTTGTTCTCTTGATTTAACGGCCATCGAAAGTTAATCCTTTCCGGGCTTTACCTCATTTCTCAAGGGAGATCAGATGACACCGCGAGTTCGCGAAATTTTGAGCTGGTATGGCTCAGACAACCCAGGAACATTGACCAATCTCGCACGCCTCATGAACCACGGGCGACTTGCCGGCACTGGCAAGATGGTGATTCTCCCAGTCGACCAAGGCTTTGAGCACGGTCCTGCGCGAAGTTTCGCGAAAAACCCAGAAGGTTATGACCCGCACTACCACTTCAATCTTGCAATCGAGTCTGGCTGCAATGCTTATGCGGCCCCACTCGGATTTCTTGAGGCCGGTGCGCGCGAGTATGCGGGCGAGATTCCATTGATCTTAAAAATCAACAACAGCGATTCTCTTTGGAGCAGCAAGTCTCCGATTTCTGCGCTGACGTCAGGAATTGATGACGCTCTACGCTTGGGTTGTGCCGCAATTGGCTTCACGATCTATCCAGGATCGAGCGATCGCAAAACGATGTACGAAGAAATTGCGATGGCGGCCCAAGACGCGAAAAAAGCAGGTCTTGCCGTTGTGATGTGGTCGTATCCACGCGGCGAACAGCTGTCAAAAGCGGGTGAAACCGGAATCGATGTCATCGCTTATGCCGCACAAATCGCGGCTCAACTTGGCGCTCATATTATCAAAGTGAAACCACCGACAGCGCACATCGAACAAGATGCGGCTAAAAAAGTTTACGAAGCCCAAGGTATTCCGGTTGCGACAATGGCTGATCGTGCGAAACACATCTGTGACTCTTCGTTTGCCGGTCGTCGCATCGTGATTTTT
>JAXMMN010000048.1:0-15087 GCA_034366485.1 Bdellovibrionales bacterium | reverse complement strand
CCATCTGGAGGAAACAAAATGAAGCGCATCTGTGTTGTGAGTGCACCAGTGAGTATGAGGATTCCAACGAAAATTCCAAAAACGGCATAACGTTTTTTAACGGTAAGTGCGATCAGCGATCGGTAGCGCGGAAGTAGGCGTTCGTACCAGTGAGCATTTTTTGTATTTTCGTTTTTATTTCTCTGTTCGATGTGTTTTTTTACAGACTTCCCAACAATGGTCTGAATGTGCCCTGGCGCGATGATGAAGGCTTCAACCAGAGAATAAAGCAGCGGAAGAATCACGAGCAGAGGAATTTCGAAAACGAATTTTCCAAAAATTCCGGTCATGAACAGCATTGGCCCAAACGCCGCGACAGTTGTGAGAACCGAGGCAGTTACTGGTGCGACCATTTCGGCGGATCCTTCAACAATGGCAGAGGTCATTTCCTCGCCATTTTCGAGGCGACGGAAAATGTTTTCCGTCACGATGATCGTATCGTCGACTAGCATCCCGGAAACAATGATCAGGCCAATTAACGAAATTAAATTTAGCGAAAAGCCATAATACTGGATTGTGAGGATCGCGAGGAACATCGAAAATGGAATTCCAATCGCAACAACCAGGGCGACGCGAAAGGGGAGGAATAAGGCAAGTACGATACAGACGAGGATGACCCCCATCGCCATGTTGCCACCCAAAGTGGAGAGACGATTTTTGAGGTAGAACGTGAAATCGTTGACGAACGCAGTGTCGACCCCCGCAGGGAGATTTGGTTTAATTTTTTCTAATCCTGCTTTTACGATTTCAACAGTCTTGAGGGCGTCTGCACGTTCTTTTTTTATGATCGTCAGTTTAAAGGCGGGCTTCGAGTTGGTGCGATAAAGAATAGTCGGTTTTTCTAGGCCAAGTTCAACGGTCCCGATGTCTGATACTTTAACTCCGTAGCCTTCAAAGTTCGATCGAAGCGTGGCACCTGCGATGTCCGCTTCATTGCGAAACTCTCCGTCCGTTTTTACGGACATTTCGCGCCCGGTTGGGAGTTGCAGTTCGCCAGCAGGGAGCTGCACGTTATGAGACCGAATCGCATCGACAATGTTAGAAAGTGCGATGTGATTGCGCGTCAGTTTTTCCTGGTCGACGAGAATTTTATACTCTTGGCGGCGCCAGCCATCTTTTGAAACTTTAGCGACACCGGGAAGGTTTGAAATCTCGTCTGCGATGTATTTGGCAGCAGCGCGAAGTTCCAATTCGCTTGCAGTGGCAGAAGTGACGGCAAGTTCGATCACCGGAGTTTGACCGCTTTCAAGCGCGACGACGATCGGTTTTTCGGCATCCGCGGGATAGTCATCGACTTGGTCGACGGCGCGCTGAATGTCGTCATTGGTTTTTTCTGGATCGCGGGAATCGGGATCCAGCGTGATCGTGATGACCGCGCGACTGTCGAGGGCCTGGCTTTGTACTTTTTTAAGACCATCGACTTCGCGAATGGCTTGTTCAAGAGGATTAACGATCAACTTTTCTACTTGATCGGGCGACGCTCCCGGAAATACAGCTGTGACCACTGTGATATCGAATTCAACTTTAGGGAAAAGATCTTTTCGAATCGTGAATATGGAATATGTGCCAAACAGCAAAATCATGACTGTCAGCAAGTTTCCAAATAAGTGTTGCGAGTAGAAGAAGCGAATCAAAGATTTCACAAAGCACCACCAGGCAGCACGATAACGAAGGTCGAGTTTTATAATTATTTGTTTTTAAGGAATTTGCGAACCTAGATTGTTATCTGGTTAGTGATCTGGGCCAAATTTTGATCATTTCGTGAACTCTGATTGTTTTTCAAAGCTGCACTGTTTCACGCACCAGATGGACAGATTGTTCAGGACTTCGGTCGGGTTTGAGGGACAGCTGTCAGTCGGGAGATGTGCGGACGTCAGTCGGGGGGGTATTCTTTAAATAGTTCGAGGTCCTCATGATTGATTTGCGTTCATTGAAGTCTGAATTTGCCACAGGCTCGGGGCCTAACCGAGTTTACAGTGAACTACGCTATCAGGATAACCGTGAAATACGGATTACTTTAACCAACGGCCACTTAGAGACCAACGTGCAAGAAAATGTGCGTGGAGTTTCGGCACGCTCCTTCACGGGAGGCTATTGGGGATTTTCGTCGTATTCAAATCCTACAAAAGATGCACTTCATTCTGCATTAAAAGAGGCGACAAGAAACGCGAAGTTTCTGACGGGTCGATCCGAAAAAAGTAATAGTGGAATCGCTTACGCGGGTGTGGTCAATTTCGAGAAAAGCTATGCGAGTCAGAAAACTCCGATTTCTCCATCCATTTGGATTGAACTACTAAAGTCTCTTGATGGGACGATCGTCAAAAAGTATCCCGATCTTCGTTCGAGAAGTCTTCGCTTGTGGTCTCTAGAGATTGAAAAGCAAATCCTGACGTCTGACGGGTCCGAAGTGCATACGACAGTCCCGCGTTCATTTTTTCAAGTTTCAATGACGAGAGAATCATCGTCCGGTCCGGTCACGTTCTCCGACACACGTGGCGGCCTAGGTGATCTTCAAGACTTTTTTCTCGCAGCTCCTGAATCTTTTGAAAGTTGGATTGACGAGATTCACGAAATGACAGCACGCAAAGCGGAGGGCGTAAGGCCCGAGCCCGGAATGAAAGATGTTGTGCTTGCGCCTGATCTCGCCGCAATTCTGATGCACGAAGCGGTCGGGCACAGTGTTGAGGGTGATCTCATTCAGTCGGGCTCGGTTTTGTGGGATCGATTGAAGCAAAAAGTCGCAAATCCCATTCTTTCGTTTGTTGATTTCGCTCACACCTATGACGGTTCTCCGTGCCCGCGTCCGGTGCACGTCGACGATGAAGGTGTTGAAGCACAAGATACTGTGATCATCGACAAGGGTGTTCTAAAGACCTTTCTCAACAACCGTGAGACGGCAGTTCATTTTGAGCAAAAGCCGACAGGACATGCGAGAGCGTTTCAGTATAGTGACGAACCACTGATTCGAATGCGAAACACGGCAGTACTACCTGGAACTTCTCGCATTGAACACATGATTGCGTCGATTGAAGATGGGTATTACCTGATGAAAGCCGGTCGTGTTCAGGCGGATACGACGGGTGAGTGTTTGCTTCAGACCGGATCTGGATTTGAAATAAAAAATGGAAAAATCGTTCGTGCTCTTCGAGACAGTTCGATCTGCGGTTTTGCACTCGATTTTATGAATTCAGTTACAATGGTAGGCGATGAATTCCAGTGGGACACTTCTGGATATATGTGCCTGAAGAAGCAGCTTATGCCAGTAGGTTTAGGTAGTCCCGCGATCAAATGTAAAGTCCGAGTAAGTGGTGATTGATGGAGCATTTGAATTTTGACTACGTAAAAAAAGTGCTCTCTAGGCTTAGTGCTCTTGGCTTTGATAGTTCAGAGGCCGTTCTTGGCAACGAGCATCTGACCGAGATGGAAGTCGACGTCAGTTCAATTTCACTTTTAAGAAACACGGAAAGCGATTCACTGATCCTGCGTGCCATTCAGGGCGGTCGCTATGGATCGGTCAGCCTTTCGCAACTCGACGACAGTCGGTTGCAAATGGGAATTTCTAAACTTCAAGAGCAAGTTCAGTCGGCACCGGTCGATTCCGCCAGAGCCTTTGCGCCCCAGCCGCTTGTCGCCACAAATGAAATGGGTCCTCTCGAGCCGCAGCACTATGCCATGCACAACAGTCTCTCGCGATTTTTGGCATCTGTCAGCGAGGCCTACCCTGAGTGTGTTTTGAAACAAGCATTGCTCCGATACCACCGCACGCGCAAAATTCGTGTGAACTCTGTCGGTCACGAAACGGACACCACAGAGGGCTATTACAGCTTGGGCGTGCGATTTCTTTCAAAGCGAAATGGAAAAACAAGCCAAATCAATTTCAATGGTTCCTGTGCTGCGGATCTTGATACGGACCTGCTTGAGTGGGGTGGTATTCGGCGCGCTTTGGAAAGTTCTGTTCGGGAAATCAATCTCACCCCATTTCATGGTCGACTGCAGGGGCGAATGGTTATTGCGCCAGAGGCTCTGTTCATTTTAATGGGTCACTGGCTGTCGAATCTTCGCGACGAAAAAATTCTTTCCGGCATCAGTCCGTTTCGAAACTCTCTCGAACAGCCCGTGTGTTCTCCATTGATCACGATTGGCAACGAGCCACGAGGATCTGGCTTTGCGAGACACGAATTCCTGACTGACGATGGCTACGGTTCCGAACCATCGACGATCGTT
This sequence comes from Bdellovibrionales bacterium, assembly GCA_034366485.1. Classification (GTDB taxonomy): domain Bacteria; phylum Bdellovibrionota; class Bdellovibrionia; order Bdellovibrionales; family JAMPXM01. Next base: position 10,824 of record JAXMMN010000048.1, on the reverse strand, counting down.
GAAAATGGTACGCTGAAATCATTTATGATCAGTGACTATGCAGCGCGAAAGACGTCTCTTCCTCGTGGTGAGAACTCGGGAATGAATTGGGTTTTTGCCGCCGGAAAAACGCCACTCCACGAATTGTTTTCGGGCGTTGAAAAGGGATTGATGCTTGGGCGAATTTCTGGCGGGGTACCGGCTGCCAACGGCGACTTTTCCGGGATTGCGAAAAATTCGTTTTTAATCGAGGGCGGCTATTTGAGTCGCCCGGTTTCTGAAGCGGTCATTTCGGGAAACATCTTTGAAATGTTCAACTCAATTACTGCGGTTTCCAAAGATCGATCCAACGATGGTCTCGCATTGATTCCTTGGCTTGGGGTCGACGGGATGCGTGTAAAAGGCCGATAGAGCCCGGACTAGCTTTCGCGAAGAATTAAATGATAACCAAATTTTGTGCGCACCGGGCCCGATCGAGTGCCAGGTTTCAAGGCTTCGGCCGCTTCGCGAAACGTGTCATCGAGACGATTTAATCGGCCAGTAAGATCCCCTAAATCGCCGCCGGATGCTCTTGATGAACAGAGTGAAAACTTTTGTGCGATCGATGAAAAGTCCTCACCCGATTCCAACTTTCGTTCAAGATCGCGCGCTTCATATTCATGTTGGACCAAGATGTGGCGGAGCCTCATGCGGTTTATTCCGTTCTAACTTTGAGAGCATCAGATAAAGGCAGGGTACAACAAAAAGGGTGAAAATCGTAGAGACAATCGTTCCGCCAATAATTGTGAGTCCCATCGGTGTTCTGGTCTCTTGGCCGATCGAGTTGCCAATTGCCAGTGGGATTGCTGCAGCAACGGTCGCCACCGAAGTCATGAGGATTGGTCTAAGGCGCACGGGGCATGCTTCTAATAGTGCCTTAGTCACGTCGCGTTCGCCACCAGCACGGACGTGATTTGTGAACTCAACCAGGAGGATGGAGTTTTTCTTAGCGATACCCATCAGCACGATAATGCCGATGAAGCTAAAGAGGTTTAGCGAAACTCCAAAGGCCCAAAGAATCAAAAGTGCGCCAGTGATACTAAAGGGAAGCGCAACCAGAACGGCAATTGGGTGAACGAAAGAATTGAACTGGGTTGCGAGAATCATGTAAGCAACCACAATCCCGAGAATCAATGCGACGAACAAACTTTTGAAACTTTCGGCAAGTCCTGCGGCGGCGCCCTCGAGCGAAAACCGATAGCCAGTGGGTAGAAGCTCATTGGCGATCGCTTGTGCGCGATTCAAAACGCCTTGTTGCGACTGCCCTTCGGCGAGGTTTCCGTAGACACCAATTGACCGTTGGCGATTGAGGCGATTGATCGCTTGGTAGGTTTGCGTTTCTGAAAACGTAACCAGGTTTGAAAGTGGGACTTGGTTTCCGAATTGGTTTCGGACTTTGATTTTTGAAATATCAGCGATGGACTTCACTTGCTCGTCACGCAGTTTGATTCGAATATCATAGCGTCTGCCATCGCCCGTGAATCGACTGATTCTGGTACCCGCGACGGTCGCATTGAGTGTTCGTGCAACAGCGTCAATCGAAACGCTATATTGAGCCATCTTTTCACGATTCGGGCGAATCAGTAGTTCTGGAAAACCAAGTTTGAAATCAGTATCGAGATCTTGGGTAAGGCCTTCAGAGTTCAAGCGTTCCATCATTTCGGTCGCTTTTTCGTTGAGAATTTGAAGGTTGGGACCGCTGAGATTAAAAGACAGCGGAAACTGTCGACCCGACGTCAAACCTCTCGCAGAAAGATCGCGGATCGAAAAACGAGCCCCTTTGATCTCTCTCAACTTCCCGCGGATTCGTTCCATGATTTCAAGGTGTGTGAGTTTTCGTGTTTCTCGCGATTTCAAATAGGTCGGGAGACTCATCTGGTTGACTTCGGAGTTTGGGCCGCCAGCTCCGATCGAAACGAAGAAGCCCGCGACATCCGGATCTTCTGCAAGCACCTTCTCGGCCAATCGAGCCTGTGCCTGCGTGAACTCAAGCGAAGACCCTGGTTTTGTTTGTCCAGTAATGAACAGGATGTCTTGATCTTGGCTAGGCACGAATTCTTTATTGAGTTTTTGAAAGACAAAAAGCGATGCGCCGAAAAGAATCATCGAAACAAGGACGACGGATTTAGACCATTTGATTGTTGATTGTAGACCACGTCGATACGAATTGTTAATTCGTTCGAAGAGTTCATCTAGCCTTCGTTCAAGCGGTGAAACGCCCTTAGAGGTCGACAGGAAGGCAGCCGCGCGCATTGGCGTAATTGTCACAGCCTCAAGAAGTGATAAGAGAACCGCAGCCGACATGGTCACACCGAATTGAAAGAAGAACTTTCCGGTAATTCCATCCATGAAGATGACAGGCAAGAAGACGGCGACGACAGCGAGGGTCGCAGCAACGGCCGCTGGAAGAATTTCCACAGAGCCGTCGTAGGCAGCCTGGGCCGGTGTTTTGCCCATTCGGTAATGCCGCACGATATTTTCTAAAAGCATGATTGCATCGTCAACGACGATCGAAATCCCAAGCGTCAACGCGAGTAACGAGAAAATGTTGAGAGTGAAGCCCGCGAAGTAGAGAATGATAAACGTTCCCACGATCGAAGTGGGAATTGAAAACAGGATATTGAGGGCTGCTTGAAAGCTTCCAAGGAAGAGGAAACATATGACGATTGTAATGAGACCCGCGACTAAGAGTTTTTCATAGGCCGTTTTAACAACGGCTTCCGTCGGGCGAGTGAAGTCGACGTTGACTCGAATATCAAAGCCTTTGTCCTTCAGGATCGGGCGAAGCGCTTCGACCTTTGCGTGCACGGCTTTAGCGACTGCGACCTCGTTTCCTCCGCGCATTTTCCGAACACTAATGGAAACTGCGTCTTTACCATTGACGCGAGCCATGCGGCGAATGTCACTTAAACCATCTTCAACTTCTGCGACGTCGCCGATCTTGATGACGGCATCGTGGATCACAGAGCCGGATCTGCGAAGAATGCGGATGCCTTCTATTTCTTCCGGTGATGCGGCCTCTCCAAGCCAGCGCACTCGGCGTTCTGTTTTTCCATCTGAAAACTGCCCGGCCGCCGTGTCCACGTGCTGAACGTTGACCGTGTCGACGAGGTCAGTAACCGTAAGATCCCGACGAGCGAGTTCGACCATGTTCGGCCAAATTCGCAAATTTCGAGATGAAAAGCCGCCAATAGACACTTCCCCGATTTCTGGAATGAAGCGAAATTGATCAAGTACGAAATCTTCGGCATACGTGACGACTTCGCGAATCGGCTTATCCGCGAATATCGAAATAAACATGATCGGAGACTCTTCTGGGTTTTGCTTTCGGATGACAGGCGCATCGACCCCTGGGGGCAGACGAAGACTTGATAATGAAGCCTGTACCTCTTGAAGGGCGACGTCGATATCGCGATCAATGTCAAAATCAAGAGAAACGCTGCCTCCGCCCTGGCGAACGGATGCACGCATTTGTTTGATGCCTTCAATCGACAAAAGCTGTTGTTCGATCGGGTCGATCAGTTCGGCTTCTACGACTTCCGGTGCGGCGCCTTCGTAGGTCACGCTGACACTGAGAACCGGGAAATCAACGTCGGGCAATTGGCTAACGCCAAGCCGATTGGCAAGGATTGCTCCAAAGACGATCAGCGCAGACATGAGAATCCACGCAAATACGGGACGACGAATCGAAATTGCTATCAAATCCATGATCCCATGGGACCTGATGACGGTCTTTCAGGTCAACCGAAGTCGTCGGAAAGTTGTAACAAAACGTTACGAACTTCGGGGTGGTGAGGTTTTTGTAAAATACAAAAAGACGAAAATCGTCGAAAGTCCGGCGGCGACGGAGTACCGAGGAAGATCCGGCATTGCGGAGCTCAAAATAAAGACAATTGATGCCGTAAGCGTAAGGCTTGCTACAAACTTGTGTTTTTTAGAAATTGATCGGTCGCGATTCCAGTTTTCAATAAGAGGTCCGAACTCTCGATGTTGATGAATCCAGAGGTTCCACTTCGGTGAGCCTTTCGCAAAGCACCAACCGCTAAGGAGGATAAACGGAGTCGTCGGTAAAAGCGGTAGAAACAGTCCTGCGAATCCTAGGCCTAGGCTAATGAAACCAACTGTGAGTAGGAAGTACCGAACGATCTTGTCCACTTGCTATTGGGATTAGCACCTGGGGCGCTGTGACGCAATAAGATGCTATTCGGTCTTTTTCTTTTGGACATAGTCACTTCGAGTAAAGTTCCGCACAGCTTTTTGAATTTCGTCGTCGACGCCCAGAAAAATGAAATCTTCCTGGAAAAGTCCGTCCTGCGCTTCCGTCGTTCTTCTTACGCGGGACCAAACAGGGGATTTGAGGTCGGGCCAAAGCGAACTAATAATTTGCAAATCCGAACCAGGTTTCATCGGAATTTTGTCCAAAATAGAAAAGCCTGCTTCGCTGATGGCGATGATGTTGGTTGGCCGAAACAGCGCAGCCTCGACGTCCGTCTGCAGTCCTTGCACGACAAGTCCTGGCGAACTCCAAAGTTCTGGTCGCGAAAGATTGATAAAGAGCTCGGCGTGATAGCGGCGATCACTGAAGTCGTAAATGAGCTGTCGCACCCTTGTGCCGCGAAAGATTTTTGCCGAGAGCGAATCGGCGGCGTTGAAGACAACGATCGGCGTGGGATTTCCAAACGCGTTTCGAAGATTGTAAGCTTCGCATGCACGAGTCAGTGATTGAATTCTTTCTTTTGCCTCGAACTCCGGCAACGAGGGGCCCTGGATCAATGATGCATCGACCAAGATCGCCTCAAACTGTCGCTCCTCGGTTGTCGCATTCTCAGAGTTTGAATTTTCAGCTTTTGAAATGGGCTCAATCAAAATTTCAATGATAGGTGACTGGATGCCTTCCCTCGGAGACGTGAGTGTCATTTGAGTTTTAATGAAGCCTTGAGTGCTAGGAGAGGCTGTAAAATAACCTTCGAATTCCGCAGTGTGGGACTTCCAGCTAGGTCCGCTGCCAGATGCGACCCAGGAAAGTAGCTCGTCGAACGTTTCACGGTCCGCTTGGCTAAGTCCTTTTGTCAGCTGTGAAGCATCTCGTTCCCAGCTTTCAAGTCCCGCGCCGAGCAGTGTCTCGCTGCTGGAAAGTTTCGGTTCAATCGATTCGACAAAAAGATCATCAAAGCGGAGTCGAATTTTAAGCTGAGGACGTGGAAGCAACGGAATGAGATCTTCAGGGCGTTTGGGGCCAATGAATTCTATATGATTGAGTAGAAAGCCATTGGGCGTGTTCGGTTTTTCGGAAGCTGGTTGCTTTCCAGATTTGTCGGAAAGCAATGCGGTTGTGAATTTTTTAAAGCCGGAAAAAGCGCTGACTTCAAGCTGAGTGAGTTGTTCCAGAGAGGATCTGAGCTGCGACTGCGTGTCCCCCCGAGGAGTGATGAGTGCCACTCGCATCAGATGTTTTGGAGGGCGATCGGACCGTTCAATTTCTGGAAGGCCACCGGGTATATTTCGCGCAAGCCATGCACGTAAATACTTGAGCTGCGTTTGTCTGAGACCGAAGAAACGCATACGAACTTCGTAGCCGACAACATCCGAATCAAAAAACGGTTCACTGTTTTGAACGCGCACTTCCACTTGACGATTGGGTCCCGCGGATTCTCCCAAAAGTGAGCAAGAGAGCGTGCCTTCTACGCCCACGGCAATTGGACGCGGTGAAATAACGGTGCAGCCGATTTCGGAGATCTGAGTGATGTGAACTCGTTTTCCCAATTCAAAGGTAATTCGAGGATCATCTATTTTGGTCTGGAAAAGAAAGGATGGCGTCACGGCCTGATCGCCGGCGATAAGAAGTTCGACCTTTTGCAAAAACAAAAGTCGATCCAATGGGACATGAAGGATGTCGTTTGCTGTGATGACATTTGGGTGATGAGGGTGGGCGTGAGCCCGATCATGAGAAAGTACAAGAATGGGGACATTTTGAAGGTTCCACAATTCGCGAATAGTGGAAAGTGGGAGAGGGTGCTGAGAATCGTAAATACAGAACTTAAATTCGGAAGTTGCCTTGTCGGGAGTCGTTGTGGGGTTAGAATCGAGCGAGGCGGGATCACCTGTTGGCGGAGGGCCGACGTCTTCGAGTTCAACCTCGCCAAATAGCTCGATAACCCATTGGCGAATTTGATTTCGTAGGGTTGTGTTCAGTCGCGGGTCAAACGGGTGAGGCTTCGTGCCGTCGCTCCCGTTGTTCAGGATCAGACCAATCCGTTCCATAATGATTTAAGTGTAACATGAAAAATGAGAAAAAACCTAATGGGTCGAGTTGGCGTTGGTCGAGAACAAGATCAATGGGTTTCGCGCGAGTTTTACGAGGAAGGACTTAATTAAGGTCATGCCGGTTCGAAATGAGATTTTTTTGGATCTCAAGGCAACGGCAAGTGCCAGCGAAAACGAAACAACAAGATTCAATACCGCCATCGAGCCTATACCCAAGACGGCAAGCCAAAAACCCCAAGTAGAAAGAGACGCAAAACCCAAAGCCATTACCCCGGCAACAAGGCTTCCCGTCGACAAAGTTACGTGGCGAACATCGAGCGGGACGCCCAGAAACTCGAAAATCGCAGGAGAAAGTCCAAGTAAAAATCCGAGCGAAATATTGGCAGCAAGACCGGCCGAGTTTTTACGAAACCAAAAGGAAGTTTTTCGTGCCCGTTCAAGTCCGAGCACCGAGACAATGCGTGGACTTCTCGCAAACGCCTGTGGAAGCCGTCGAAACATGACCCAGTGATAGAACCAACCCGCAATCAAGCTCGACGTAAAGAGCAAGACTCCGGTCCAAGCGGCATAAAGGGGGGTGGGTCCCAAGAGGGAGATACTTTCTAGAGTCTTCGTGGCCTTTTCATTGGAAATGAAAGGCTGACCAACGATTAAATCAAAAGTGCCGCACAGGAGAAATACGCCGGGAATCACGGCCAAAATATTTCCGGCAACTGCCAGCGTCTGAGATCTAAATAGCGCCAAGACTTCGTCGACAATCGGCTGAAGTGCTTTTTCTTCGTGATCATCTTTGGCACGTTGAACGGGGTCGTCGAAGGCTTGAATTTGATTGGCAAGAGTTGCCGCTGTCATCGCCGGCTGCTTTGTCGCTAGACTGAAGCCTTGAAACTGAATCGTAAGAAAACTAATCGAATAGTTCGCTGAAGCCAGCAGACTCAAAATAAAGGGTGCACCTGGTAAACCTGAGATCAGGAACTTAAAAATAGTCGTGACAGCAGTGATCGCTCCGCCCCCGAGGGCGCTTCTAAAAAGGGCGGCTTCTTCCTGTTTGGTTTTCGCGATATAGTGTTCACCAGTTTCAGCACTGTTTTCGGCGATTTTTTTTGCGATCAGCGCCGTGTTGTCATCCACGAGTGCGCGAATACTATTGCTGTGCACACAATCAAAAACCAACCGAGCAGCGAGATTTTGTACAGATTCAGTAGAAAAGTGCTCGGCCTCGAACAATTTCAAGATCACACTATAGCGGGAAATGAGGGCCTTTGTTCGCTCAAGATGAAAAACGAGGTCGATGCTCACGCCGTTTTCATCCATATGTGCGTAGACAGAATCAATAGCACTCAGGCACTCGGTACAGGTTGCTCGAATTTCGCTGATGAGGTTCGCTGCGATATTTTTGTCAGAAGTTTGAAGCCATTCAAGATTCAGTAGCTGCAGGCGGGCAAATGAAGTCGGTCCTCTGGATTGATCCAGATTTCTGGCGCGAAGAGAGGGATGTGAACCAAGTGCTGCGATCTGAAGCGAGAGATGCGCAGTAGAATTGAAACAATCTTCCTGCCAGTTCGAAAGAAAAGAATTCCCCGCGCCGGTGTCGGTTAAAAGTTTGGCAATTTGAGAAAAGGTCCCAGGGTCGATGCGGGCAATCGCAACGGCGTCAGATTCGTCATCAAACGACAGATTGAAAAGCATTTCGAGATTCTGATCATCTGGTGGTCTTGGAAGTATTCGGCGTTGAAATCGCTCGAAGAATTCCGAAATCAGGCTCGATTGTTGATGAAGTCCCATCGACACGAGAAGTTCAAAAACCCGAGTTTCTTTAACGACAGATTGAATGAGCAACTGGAAAGCGCTCTTCCACTTGGGGTTGCGCTCGAGAACATGCATCAACCACTTCACTCGAAGCGCTTGTGGGTGACCGGTTGTAAAGTCGAGCTCCGAAGTTTTTTGAATTCCACGAAGCGGAGATTCGGAGAACACCCACATGAGAAGTTCTCGCAGCCACTCGGTCCGTCGCCAAAGCGGAATCTGAATAGCGGGGATCGAGCCCAAAAGAATATCAAGTTCTTTGCGGGATGGCCCGCGACCAAATTGTATTCTCATTGCCCATCACTCTGACTTATTCTGGGCCACAGTACAAGTGCTACATCATCGGTGATATCGAAAGAGCTTCAATCATAATTTCGATGTGTTTTCGTTGCCGTTTAATTCTAGCGATTCGACTTTTGTCGTCATTTGGATTTTGATTCGGTTCAAAGTGGAGTGAGTACTTCTCTTCGAGATCTAAACATTCGAGGTGTCTAGTTGCAGTCTCGTGAATTTTCCGTCGCTTGACTCGACCCATGCGGGCGTAAAAGGAAGGGTGGTCTTCATTGCGAACCGAAGCTTGATTTTCTAGGAAAAAAAATTCGATCCCGTACATCTGGCGGTTTTTTGGTAACTCCGTCCATTTGCGACACTCAGACCAGTCGGACCAGAACTTCGCGTTGAGCTCGCTTCGCGGATGTCGCAAGTTACCAATCTCTGTTTCGATCATCGCTAATAGGCGGTTCGCACCGGTCAGCCAATCGGCGATTTTCTGTTTTTCGCTAAACGCAACATCTGGCCGGTCGGCAATTTTTAGAACGGCCTCCGCGTGCCCGATGTACTCGTGGACGATCTTTCTCCACTCGAGCAGCTGCGGTTCAGGTTTGTTAGAGATCACGTAAGTCGAAAGTCTTGGGTGTTTGATCGATATGCCAGCAGCGCGCAGATCCGTGTCGATTTGCTCCATGCGCTCGAGCTTCCCATTTCCATTAGAGACCTGGGTTTGTGCCTCATCTGTCGATGAGTGATTAGGTTCGCAAGCCGTGTTTAGCGTGAGACCCATCAACGCCACGAGGCCAAAACGTGTCGCGTGCTGGGGAATGCGACTGACTGACATTTTGACATCTGTGAAAAAGCGTTTCATGGCGGATCGTTCTCCTACTTCGGTCTAAACTTAAGAGAGAGCAACAACCTGACCCTGTTGAAAGCAACGAGAGGAAGGTCTTAGGTGGGGCTTAGGTAAGGTATTCCCGAAAGAGATTCATTTTGGTGCCAAAAAACGTTACGAAAGGAGCATGTGTAGAATTCTTCGCACACTGATATTTACCTTCGCGACAGCAGTCCTGTTGCTACAATCGGCGTGCACAACGCTTTCTGAAGGCTCTTTTCAGGTCATTCGCGTCGAATCACCTTCCCCAGGTTTAAAGGTCGTTGTCGATGGAAAGCAAAAGGGCGTGACACCTGGCTACTTTGAAGTTCGACGTGGCCATTCCCCCAAAATATTTGTCGGAGATCGAGAAATCCCTGTCGCCACAAGCTATCGATGGTCGCGTAGCTTTTGGAGCGGCTTGGTGTTTTTTGCCTATGCTCCGATTGCGTGGCTCACGGATCTCGGAACCGGCACCGCTTGGGACTTAGATGATGTGCGAGTTGGTGGAGCAAATGTTGACAGTGCGAATATGAGAGACGCGAATCGTGCGCCGCCGGTCATCGCTATCGCTCCTCCTCGTGCGGACTCGGCGGAAATCTCTGACAACGCCGGCAGTCGACTTTATGAAAAGTTGAAGGAGACGCTCGGTGGCTCTCAAGTTTTGAACTATCGAGCGACGCTTCCAAAATTTTTAGAAAATGACTATGTCTTTGATATTCACTCAAGCGACCGCGGTCAGAGCCGCCGGCTTTACCGCGAACTGGGGGCCGATCGAATTTACGAATCGACGGTCACAGAAGAAAATGACCAACTTTTTTTGATGGCGAATGAGCTGAATGTCGTCACGGGCGAGAAAAAAGCGGGTCCAAAGATTCTTCTCTCGGACGCCGAAATTTCGCGAAAAATTCCTGGTACAAGTGTGACCATTGGAACAGCTTGGTGGTCGAGGTTGCTGCCGAACACGCTGGGTATTGATGTCGTTGATGAGCGGCTGCAGATCGAACTTGCCTCAACGGGGCTTGTCTATGAGTTGCGCCCGGTGAATACCGAAGATTGGTGGGCGACGGGACTTCGGTACATCAGTTCGATTAACATTTCCAATACCCCTGATCGTCGTCGAGAATTTGGTTCGAAATGGATCTTTAGCGCAGTTCCCGCGCTTCGGGTTTCGAGGCGAAACGTGAAAGCGACTGATTTGCCGATTCCTTCAGGCTCGTTCGTTGAGCGCGACCCAGAATTCACGCGATGGATCGTTTCGGGAGGCTACGGACTTCAGATTGGCTATTTGAGTGGGCGCCACTATGTGTATCTTGATTTGATTCCCACCTTCAGTTGGAATCAAGTTTCATGGCGGCAGAATAGCATGTTTCAATCGGCAACCAGAACTGCGATGGGTTCACAAACTGAATTTGGGTACACCTACATTTGGGGCAGCGATTGGCTTTTGAAGCTATTCAGTCGGTCTCAGCTTGAGGTCACTGAGGTGTGGAAAGATGCACTGTCGGCCCGCATGGGGTCGACGCAATACCCAGTGAGTGCTTCAACGATTTTAAGTGGATTCACGATCGCCTACCAATTTGATACTTACA
>JAXMMN010000047.1:0-14401 GCA_034366485.1 Bdellovibrionales bacterium | reverse complement strand
GCCTGCATAGTATCATCGCAAAACGCACATTCTAGTTCGGCGACTTTGTTTGATCGGCCGACTGGCCACGAATCCATTCTTGGTACTGCTGCATGGTTTTTTCAAAACCACGATTTGTTAGTTCGAGAAATCGATTTTCAGAGAGAGCTTCTGGCAAAAACTTTTGCGCGACGAAACCGCGTTCGCCGTCATGGGAGTAGCGATAGCTTTTCCCATAGCCAAGTGACTTGGAAAGCGATGTCTTCGACGAACGTAACTGAAGCGGAATTGGCAGCGAGCCAGTTTTTTCGACGAGTTCCATGGCCATGTTAAATGCCAAATAGGAAGAGTTCGATTTCGGCGCACACGCCAAATAAACAACCGTCTGGGCGAAAATGATACCCGCCTCGGGCCAGCCGATGCGTGTGACCGCATCGTGACAAGAGGTTGCCATCTGTAAGGCGCGAGGATCGGCATTGCCGACATCTTCTGACGCCAGGATCATGAGACGCCTAGCTATGAAAGCGACGTCTTCCTGAGCCTTCGCCAAACGCGCCAGGTAGTAGATCGCGGCATCGGGATCTGAACCGCGAATCGATTTGATGAAGGCCGAAATGGTATCGTAGTGCGCATCACCTGCACGATCGAACTTTAAGGTCAGTGCACCGACCCGCTCTTGCACCTGGGGCCCCGTGAGCGGACTTTCTGGGGCGCCGGATGGTTCCGATTGGACGAGCCACTCTATGGAATTCAGTAACTTTCGACCGTCGCCATCGGCAATCGCGAAGAGCACTTGCTTTCCATCTTCGGTCAGCCACTTTTCGAGACTCACGGAAAGCGCATTGAATCCTCGAATGGTTAACGTTTCGAGATCGGATTCAACCAATGGTTCAAACGCAAGAACGTGAGACCGACTGATCAGTGCAGGATTGAGTGTGTGCGACGGGTTTTCCGTGGTCGCACCTAGTAAACTAACATCACCTGATTCGATTGACGCGAGAAGCACATCTTGTTGCGCGCGATTGAGCCGATGGATTTCGTCGACAAAAACCACCGTGCGCTTTTTTTCAGAAAGCCGCCGCAGGCGCGCTCGATCGCAAACTTCTTTAAGTATCTTCGCCCCGGTTTCGATCGCCGGGCAATTTTCAGTCACGATCTCTGGGCCGCTGGAAATAATTCGTGCAAGTGTCGTTTTTCCGCAACCTGGCGGACCAAACAGGATGAAGCTCGGCAGTCGGCCGCCGGCGAGACTGGTCTCGAGCTGCCTTCGCCATTGGGTGGAACCGGACAACAAACGGGGCTGCCCAACCATATCGTCAAGAGTCTTCGGACGCAGCTTTTCTGCTAGCGGTCGATCGTTTGAATTTGCGAGAGCCGCCGTGAATAGATCCATGGCCCCGGTTTAGCGAGGCTTCTGGTGGGGGTCTAGAACTTTTCGGCGCGAACAGTTGTAGATTGCCGCACCGGCGCTTGGGTTCCGTCAGCAGCCGTCGAGTAGCCAACAAGCTCGATCTTAACGGTGAAGGTCCCCGAGGACACTGTCGTTTTAGTTTTAATTCCGCCGATATGAAGGCCGCAGGGCTCGTACGGAGTCGTTGGACCCTTCCTGCTTGTTGAAGACGAGCTCACTGTCACCTGAGTCCGATTGGCTTCGCCCTCGATCGTGAGGTTCTCGAGTCCGAGGAGTGCTGTGAGTTCAGCCTCATCAAATTCGATCACTTGCTTGCCATCCCCGCTATCGAGACCGAAACCGGAGATCGTTGCACGCATCGAGGAGATCGTAAGTGCGTCGGCCGATCGCCACTGTATGGAGAAATCACTAAACAGCGCTCTTTCACCACTCACGTCTGGTGTTGCTGCCTCCTCAGTACCTTTCGCGTCTGCAAGCGCGACACAACTTGTACCAGTTCCTGGCACCAGAAAGACTTTTTCTGGAGTGACCGACAGCCCGATGTTCAGAGACGCACTCTTACTGTTTCCACAGCTTCCGAGTAAGGCGGCGAGCGCCACGTACAATAGCGAGGTACCAACCGATAGTCCCGTCATCCGCGTGGATGAGGAAGAAGTGGCTGGATTTGTACTTAGTCCTTTTTTTCCAATCTTAAACATGCAATCGCCCTGTCCCTATTGTACCGATTTTCCCTTCGGAAGAGTACGGTCCGCGTTGATAATTCTGGGGGTAATGAAAACCAATAGTTCGTTTCGCACGGTCGATTTTGCTGTGGATTTAAATAGCCAACCCAAAATTGGAACTTTTCTCAAATAAGGAGTTCCCGATTCACTTTCAGCTGTATCAGCTTGATACACGCCGCCGATCACTGTCGTCTGACCGTTTTTAACCATCACGTTGGTTTTTACGTCGCGCGTTTCGATTGGCACTTCCGCACGGGAAGCAGCACCCGATTGAAACTCTCGACGGAATGCGACTTCCATTAGGACATCGCCGCCGGACGTGATCTGGGGACGAACACGCAATGTTGTTGGAATCGGTTTATAGGTGAAAGACACCTGTGATGGTGCGCCTGTTGTGACAGTTGTCGTAGGGACTGCAATTTGAATCGACTGTTCGATAGTGGCTTCTTGCGCATTCATGGTTATTACACGCGGCGAGGAGATGATCTTGGCCTTCGATTCACTCTCGAAAAGTGCCAGCTTCGCGTCGAGATCGCCCAAGAAATCCAACGTACCCAAGCGCAAATCAACGCTGGTGTTCGAGGCCGGCAATGTTGGCGAAATTCGGGCCGAATGCGAAAGCGATCCCCCTGCGAAACCAAGATCCTGACCTTGATAGCCCCAGTTAATACCGAAGTTGCGTCCCATTTCTTCTTTGGCTTCGATAATTTTTCCTTCGATCATCACCTGAAGCGGAGCTGTGTCGAGCGCTTTTACAAGTTGCTCAATCCGCTTAATGTTGTCGTCTGTATCGGTCACAATAATTGAGCTTGTTCGTGGATCCGCCTCAATTCGCCCGCGCCCGCTAGGCGCCGCTCCGCCAGGCTGCATGCCCGGCGCTCCTGACGTTTGCGTTGCCTGAAGAGTGCTTCGGATTTGTGTTGCGAGTAAGCTAACACTTGCGAAGCTGACAGGAATGACTTTTACCCGCAAAGGCAATGTCGCCTCTTGTGCCTCGTTAATTCTGCGCGCTTCTTCGGCCTCGGCCTGAAGCTGCCTGATTGGAGCAATTCGAAGTACAGAGTCTTGTCGAACGTAACCGAGTCCCCGAGTTTTCATTATGATCGACAGGGCTTGATCCCAAGGAACTTGGCGAAGCTTGATTGTGATCGAACCAGTTATGTCATCCGACATAATGATGTTCGCACCGCTTTGGTCCGAGATTAAAGTGATCACATCTCGTACGGGCGTGTCGCGAACTTCGATAGAAATGGGTCGACCAGAAAATCGAATCGCGCCGATTCGATCTTCATCCAATGTCGACGTTCCCATGATTTTACTGCTCGAAGTTGGGCGTGAAGGTTGCGATCTCGATGAGGAGGATTCCGATGAGCTGAGTTCGTAATCTGTGCTTCCTAAGTCTTCAGAGTCTTGGTCTGAAGAAGAGCCTCCCGATGCGGATTCTGAAGAATCGCTTCGTGCCGAATCGAATTCGCTGCTCGACTCTTCACCGCTTGATGGTGCCTCAGAATCATCGGACGCCGCAGAAAGGCCAGCGTCGGCAGCCTTTGGCGAGCCTGCAACTATCGACAGAACTCGATCAGCTTGTTTGACATCTACGCTTCTCGGCTGGCGGTACTGCAAGACGATTCTTGCAGTGCTCGAGCCGGCCTCTTGATAGGCCATGATCGAAACAGTCGCCTGTTTGAAGTCTTTTGTGTTAAACGGACGCTTCAGTTTTTCGGGAAGTTTGGCGTTCGCTATTTCAATAATGACCTGATTATTCCCTGGCACTTCGCGAGTTCGATAGGTCGCTGGACTTGTGGTCGTAACGATGACTGTTCCACCGGCTTGCTTCGAGTCGTACTGAATATCAGTGATCTGAACGTCTTCACCCATCTGCGGAGTCGTTGTCGTTCCGGCTGATGCTGCTTCGTCTGGCGACGACTCGATTGGCGCCTCTGCGGTTGCACCTTCACCAAGTTCGGCCTCGAGGTCGGATTCCAAATCACCTTCTAAATCGTTCTGCGCGAGATAGCGCGAGGAGCGCGAAGTAGATGCATTCGCACGCGAACCGCGCTTGAGCTTACTCACTTTTCTTTTCTTCTTTTTTACCTGCGCTTTTGACGAGTCGGCTTCGCTGCTGCTTATCGATCGCACCGCGGATTCCGCTTGCGATACGTAGCCAAGGGCGAACGCACAAAATAGCGCGGCAGTCATCGCTATGACTTTGGTAAATAAAGCAGACGGGTTCTGCAACGGAACTGTCTTTGATGTCTGATCAATCTGCGGCATGCAGGGTGCCCTCCGTGGTTCCCAGTTTCCCGACTTCGAGAAGTATCATCGAAAAGTATTACATGGCTCGGCGCCAGACGCGACTTCGCGACAGGTCCAGTCTAGGTCCAGGTTTAAAGCAGAGTTCTACTTCGCGAGTTTAATGACCTGTGCCGAGGAAGCTAGACGCCCGCCTTCACCTTCGACAGTTTCTACAACAACAATTTCGCCTTCGCGAATGACCGCGATATAGCCATTGCGCGGGCCGATTTTCGCGTTCGGTCCGACGATGTGGATCTTTCCTCCCGGGTCGGTGATCATCGCGCGCGGGCGCTTTACATCCCAGATGATTCCAACCAGCTTCAACGTGTTGATATCAAATCGCTGAAGCGCGAGAAAGGGACCGTGCTTGGCTCCCATTGGGACCGGTCGGTCCAGAACGGGTTGGACAAAAGGGTCGCGCCGACCGCGAGGATCGTATTCGAACGCGTCCATCATTCCTTGTAAAAACAGTTCATCGGTCAAAGCCTCAAGCTGCTTTGCTGCTTCCGCGGCTGAGACAGGTTCCGAAGCACCTGCCGCAGGCGCAGGCGTTGCCGCCGCTGCCGGGTCCGCCGCTGTTTGTGCCTCAGCCTTAGGCGGACTCATCGCAAGCGCCCCAAAAACTATCCATGAGAGAGTGAGAACGAGTGAACGGCGAAGTAACATTTTACGGGCTCGTACCACTTGGTCCTCCACTTGGTGATGCAACAGAGCCAGCAGCAGCTTCTGCGGCAGGATCTAAATCTTTTAAGTACCGATAGCCAACCAGCGTACCGGAAAGCTCGACATTCGGAGCCTCGTCAAGACTGCCAGTTGAGGCCGAGGGATTAACTTTTACCTCGATTTGATCAAACGTAAGTAGTTTGGGCACGCGAGAAAGTGCCGACAGAAAAGTGACGACACCAACAAATCGACCTTCAATGTTGAGGTCAATACGAGTGATTTCGTAAAAATCTTTTCGCTCGACGTTGAGCTGTGGTTTCGTCTCCAGAAGTCGCGTTCCTGTTTGAGCAACTATCTCGTTGATCATTCGAGTCAATTCGTTGGAATTCATTTCTTGCGGTAAATACTCGAGGACTTTTTCGAATTGAACCTCGTTGTTGCGGACTTCCTTTTCGAACTTTTCAGTGTCGGCCATCGCCTGTCTGGTTTCCTGTAAGTTCTTTTCTGCCTCAGTGTACTGCGCCTGCAAGGCTTGAATTGAAGTCTCAAGCGCCGAACCGTCGTCGTAATAGAGGCTCCAGTAAAGCCCCGCAGCGATGAATCCCCCTGCAATGACTTTACTCCACGTTAATTCGCCGATCTGAAGGATATACTTTTCCATCAGTTCTCCTCCGAATTACCGACGCGGAACTCGAACCCAAACTTGGTCACTTGCCCAAGAATTTTATTCGTTTCTTGAACCTGGCCCTTCGGTTGAACGCCAGAGAAAAATGCGTTCGTATTGAGAGCCGTCATGAGTTCAGTGATCGCGGATTCGTTTAACGCGTAACCATCCATCGTGATTTTGCTACCTTCAATCTTGATAGCACTGATCCATGTTTTGTCTGGAAGAATGGTTTGCAACTGATCCAGGGCTTTCACCTCGCGCAAACGATTGCGAGCGAGTTCACGAATGATCTTGATCTCTTTCGTCATTTTTTCTTTCAGCTTGTTGGCCTTCGCAACCCGAGGAGCCGTTGAACCGAAAGACGCACGCTCCGCTTCAACAGCGGTCACTTTTTGCTGAATCTGAACCTGATCGCTCTGCAGCGAGTTGAGTCGAAGCTTTTCCCAAATGAACAGCAGTGTCGGGAAAAGTAAAATAATGGCCACTTTTATAGCCGCCTGCCGACGGACATCAACAGAGATGATATCCCCACCGCTAGACGCAGACGTGCCGATGTTGGTTCCAACACCAGAGACGCCCATCGTTCTCAGCAGGTTAATTCGAATCATACTTCTTTCATACTCCGCATTGCCAAACCAATCGCCACAGGACAAATCGACTGAATTTGCTGAATGTAATCCGAAGTCAGGGCCTTTTCATCAAACGTGACAACCTGAAATGGATTTAAAACTTCAAATGGCACGCCGACCGCTGCTGAAATCTCTTCGACTAATTTTGGAATGAAGATGCTGCCACCAGTTACATAGATTTTGTTGACGCGCCCGCCACCACCAGTGGCGATGAAGAATTCAAATGCATTTCGAATTTCATCTACAACTTGTTCCGTCGTGCTCGATAGGACAGTGTTCACTTCAGGCGGCACCTCTTGCCCGACCGAAGCGCTGATTTTCAACGATTCAGCCTCTGACAGCGAAACGCCCATGGCCTTGTGCAACTCGTTCGTGTAAGTGAGGCCGCCGACCATCGAATCTCGGCTAAAAATAACTTCGCCTTTTTCGACAATGACAAGGTTTGTAACGCCGGCGCCGATGTTGAGAATTGCCGTAAGCCCGTCGACTTTTCCATAATTTGCTTCAAAGCAATTGGCTAAAGCGAAGCCGGAGACGTCGAGAATCGAACACTTTAAGTTGGCAGATTCTATCGTTTCGATAAATCGAAACACGAATTCCTGTTTTGCACCGACCAGAATGATGTCCAAATTATCGCCAGGATTTCGCGATTCTTTTCCGATCAAGTGGTAGTCGATGGCGGCCTCTGAAATTTCAAACGGAATGTACTGTTCGGCTTCCCACTTGATGGCCTCGGAAATCAAATTTTCCTCAATGGGAGCCATGGAGATCCGTTTTACGATGACACCGTTGCCGAAGATCCCTGTCGCAACATTTTTACGTTTACACTTCACCGACTGGATCAGCGTCTTCAACGTCTCGGCGACGGCCTGCGGCTCTAGAATTTCACCGTCTTTAACCCAGCCTTGATTGAGAGTTACGACGCCAAATTTGTTCAGCGTCCAACCTTTTCGAGTGGAATCCATTTCGGCGAGCTTGATGCTGCTCGTACCGATGTCGATTGCGACAATTTTTTTTGCACCAAAAAACATGAACCCACCTAAAGGTACCTAGACTAGCCCTGGATAAATTAGACCGAAACATGCGACCGTGTGTCAAACCGCCACTGAAGTCGTGGCCAATTAAGCTAAGGACCTAGACCAACGTGAGGCTCAAAGCTTGTGAAGCTCGAGATACCAGGCGATGGCTTTTTCACCGTCGAACAATAAATAGATAAGCGCAGCCGTCGCCAAAAAAGGTCCAAATGGAATGGCAAATGGCTCTTCGGATTCGACCTTGGAAGCCGCATCTGTCTTCGAAACTTTAGAAAACAGCATCGCTCCGACTCCCACGACACTGCCAAAAATACTGGCGACAAGAATCACAAACGGAACCGATTTCCAGCCCAGTACGGCACCGATCCACGCCAAAAGCTTTATGTCGCCCCCACCCATTCCCTCGCGCTTCCTAAGAAGCGCATAAAGATAGGCAATCGCCCATAGAAAACCGCCGCCCAGTAATACTCCGTACAAGGAACTTAGAAATTCACGTTCCGGATTTAGCAAGGCGCCGACCAAACCAATCACGATACCGGGAAGCGTAAACTTGTCAGGCAAGATCATGTGATCAAGATCGATAAAGCTAACAGTAACAAGGCCGAAAATGAAAATCAGTGCTTCCAACAAAAACCAATTCCAGCCGATCTGGTAATAGGCGAAGCCAAACAGTGTTGCCATTAGAATTTCAACGGCCGGGTATCGAAATGAGTATTTTGTTTTGCAATTGGCGCAACGGCCCCGCAATAAAAACCAACCGAGGATCGGCAAGTTGTGGCGAAGCTTGATTGGCGTGTTACAAGACCAGCAATAGCTTCCAGGACGAACAACGCTGAGGCCTGCAGGAAGGCGATAGATAACAACGTTCGCGAAGCTACCAAAACAGGCGCCCATCACTACGACGTAGGCAAATAGCAACCAATCGGAGGGAGTTTCAAACAAAGTCACGTCTCCTGAAGATAAGCACTGTCCCTGCAACGAGAACGGTGACCCAGCCGATCGCGGAGCCAAAGGCCATTGCAACTTGGCTTATCTCAACATCGACTCCGTAAACCGGCGCGGCTCGCCAATTAAACGACTCCAAATTTGGAATGACATAGCTAATTGCTGTGCCAAGCCAACGGAACGATCCGCTTTCAGACCTAGTGATAAAGTAATGCAGTGATTCAACCCAGTGCCCAAGCAAGAAAACCGAAACCGTAAACACTACCGTCATCATCGGTCGCGCAAAGGAACCGAAGAAAACCGCAAATGATAACAAAACCGCTGCCTCGAAAAGGATTCCGGCGATCGCGAACAAATAAACCAACGTGAACTGAAAGTCGAGCAAGGCCAAAAAGCCGGAGAGGATCACCGCTAAACCGAAGGCAACGACCTTTAAAACCAACAATAGGCCAAGGGCCTTGCCGAGAATAAATTCGGCTCTCGAGATCGGCCGCGCGAGAAGCGTCAGAATGGTTTGTTTTTCGATTTCCTTGGATACAAGACTGCTGCCGACAAAAACGGCCAGTACGATCACGGCAATATGGATTCCCGTGAATCCGAAATTAGCTGATAGCCGCAAGTTTTCGTCAAATGAGAGCTGGCCAAGTGCTAACGAAAGCAAAAGTAACATGACCGCAAAGACCACAAGCCCGTAGAGAATTCGGTCACGGATGACTTCGCGAAACGTATTTCCTGCAATCACGATGATAGAGTTCATTTTCAAGCCTCTTTTTTATCAAATGCCATTCGAACGAAAATCTCTTCCAGCGACACACGTTTGGTGCCGACTTCTAAGATTTCACCATCGATTTTTCGAATACTATCGATTTGGGTCTGAAGCTCTGATTGGTCTTTGAGAAGCTTTTCAAGCGGCGGGCCTGCGTGACCCTTGGGTCGATACAGCACTCGCCACTCAGTCTCGATTTGCTTCATCAAGTCATCAGTTCTTCCGTGGTAAATTAAATCGCCTTTTTTTAAAATCACCAATCGCTCGCAAAGCGTCTCTGCATCTGGCAACAGGTGACTAGAGAAAAAAACTGCCGTTCCCTGTTTTGCCACTTCGCGAATGATTTCTCGTACCTCGTGACGTCCGTCGGGGTCGAGACCTGTCATAGGCTCGTCTAAGATAATAAATTCGGGCCTATGAATCAGCGCCTGAGCGATGCCGATTCTTTGAAGCATTCCTTTTGAATAGCTGCGAAGTGGCCGATCGCCCGCATGCGATAGTCCGACTCTTTCCAGCAAAGCAACGGTGCGCGAAGGCAAATCTGCACCACTGATGCGTCCAGAAATTTGACCGTAGAACTTCAAAAACTCTCGTCCCGTCAAATAGTCGTAGAAATAGGGACGTTCCGGCAAAAAACCGATCTTAGACTTTGAGTCCTTCGAAAGTCCCTTTTGACCAAAAAAATGAACCTCACCTGCATCGGCAAACGCGAGCTCAAGCAAACACTTGATGGTGGTCGTCTTGCCTGCACCGTTGGCTCCCAAAAAGCCGGTGATTGTTCCTGCCGGAATTGCAAAGCTCACTCCCTTGAGTGCTTCGACTTTTTTTCTGGTGAGAGGGCTTCGATAGGATTTTTTTAAGCCACTCACTTCTAAAACAGTTCCTGAATTGCTCATTTGGCCTCCCGAGAGATCATTGCACGATGCATTTCACGAACGGGTTCATACTGGCCCGACGTCGCTGTCATCAGCGATTTAATTCCCAAAAGTCTTCGAAATTCGGCACCAAGCTGCGGATCTTCGTTAAGCTCAATGAGACCAAACATAAAATCGTGCGTCAGCTTGGGATTCATTTCGTAAAAGTCATTTCGTACACAAAGTGGATCGTTGGGAATTGCAGCACTTCCCCACACCGCGCGAACATCCTTCAGGGCACCTTGATGCTGAGTCCACGCAGAATCTTTTCCTTTAGGATCGTTGGAAAAAACCGCAATCGCATCGGTCGCCTTTACCTTGAGCGCGTGAACCGATTGATCGTGGCTTCCCGAATAGACAACCGACTTAAAATCTTCAGGAACACGAAGCCCAGCTTTGCTCAGTGCCGTGAGCGGGTAAAGATATCCCGAGGCTGACTTTTTATCGACGAACGCAAGTCGCTTTCCCTTTAAATCTATGAGGGTCTTTATAGAGGTCCGAGAATCAGCAAGAATCACACTATAGTAGAAACCCTTGTCCCAAACTTTTTTGAGAAGAACCTTCAGCCCCACTTGGCTTTCGGCCTCAACGTAAGAAAGTGCACTCAAGAACGCGATATCGACTTTTTTCTGGGCGATTTTTTCGATGAGGTCGCTGTAGCTTGTTCCAATGTAGGGCCTGACTTCAATTCCGGTTTTCTTCCCGATCATCTTCGCGAGATCGTCGCCCTTCAATTTTAGATCCGCGGCACCTTCACCCGGGAGAAAGCCCAAGCGAATGACCGGTGTCTTCCAAGGTCCATCGGCATCCGCCAGCGCATTTTGCGCCGACGAAGGCGAAGAAGACGCTGCAGGCGCAACACCTGCAACAAAGAGTGTGAAAACGAAACTAAGAATGAAAGTCGATTTTCTATAAACGCCTACCATGGCGCTTATAGGCTAGATCATTTTATCTTGCGCGAGAACTGTAAACTCTCTCGACCTGTGCTTCTTAATTGCGGTGAGAAGAGCTTCGGCTGCATGACTTTCCGTAATACAAGGGATCGAGAAGTCGATACAGCTTCGCCGAATGTCGAAACTTGCCTCCACTGCCCGCCGGCCCGAGGTCGTGTTGACCACGAGTGCCACCTGTCCAGAGCGAATTCGATCGACACAGTTCGGTCGACCCTCATGGACTTTCTTTACGGGAACGCAATCAATGCCTTCATTGAACAGAAACTTTGCAGTTCCAGACGTGGCCGAAAGTTTGTACCCCATGCCGACCAAAGACCTGGCAAGACCAAGCATGACATCTTTATCTCGATCGCGAAGTGATAAGAACACCTCTCCGGTTGGAGGGATGTTGATGTGGCTTGCGATCGAAGCCTTTAAAAGTGCTTCCGCATAGTCACTGCCTCGACCCATGCTCTCGCCGGTCGACTTCATTTCAGGCCCGAGGATCGAGTCTGATTCGGGGAACTTCTTAAACGGAAAGACAACCCCTTTCACACTCACGTACGGAGTCGCATCCCACTGATACTTCGTCGGCTGCACTTCGATCGACTTTCGACCGAGACTTGCAAGCACCCCGAGGTCGATCATCGGAATTCGTGTGGCCTTGCTGACAAATGGCACGGACCGCGAGCTGCGCGGATTGGCTTCGAGAATGAAGACCTGATCATTCTTCACCGCCAACTGGAGATTCAGATGCCCGATCGTTCCGATCCGGTCGGCAAGTTGTCTCGAAATTTCTTCGATCATTTCACAGGTCGAGGACTTCAGGCGCTGCGGAGGCAAGACTCCCATCGAATCGCCAGAGTGCACGCCGGCTGCTTCAATGTGCTCGACAATTCCGCCGATCACAGTCCAATCGACGCCACGAACTAAATCGACGTCGACTTCCAATGCACCCTCAAGAAACTGATCCATCAGGCATGGCTCTTCGGCGGAAATGAAATCACCGTGGCGCTCAAAGTAGCTCGCGAGCTCATCTTCGTTTTCAACCACTTCCATGCGACGACCACCCAAGACATAGCTCGGACGACAGATGATGGGATATCCAATTCGAGAAGCAATTTCGGTGGACTCTTCCAGATCGCCAGCCATGCCGCTTGCTGGAATTCGAATTGCTGGAATTTTAACTCCAAGTTCGTTGCAGACCTTTGCAAAGCGACCGCGATCTTCAGCCAAGTCGATCGACTCAAGCGACGAGCCCATTAATGAATGGCCCGCTTCGACGAGCTTTCTTGCCAAGTTGATCGGAGTCTGACCGCCAAGCTGAGCGACAAAGCCTTCGGGCTTCAAACGATCTAAAATCTCTACGACAGATTCCTCCGTTAGCGGTTCGAAATAGAGTTCGTCGCTGGTATCGTAATCCGTCGAAACGGTTTCTGGGTTGCTGTTGATCATCACAACGTGGCGCCCCTCTAGCTGAAATCGCTTTACGGCGCGAACACACGAGTAATCGAATTCAATCCCCTGTCCAATTCTGTTCGGGCCACTCCCTAGTATCACAACTCGCGGTTTTGAAGCGGGCTGGGCCGGGGACGGCTTAGGCCAATAGCTGGAGTAAAAATAGGGTGTTTCCGACTTGAACTCACCCGCGCACGTATCGACTTGCGAATAGCCAGGGCGAAGACCCATTTCATGTCGCGCTTTTCGAATTTCATTGGTCTTTACCGAACGCAAGCGGGCAATCGCAGCGTCAGAAATTCCCAGGCGCTTTGTCTTAAGCATAAACTCATGCGTAAGAGTTGTGGCTTCCGCAATTTCCGTTTCGTGACGAATGACCTGCTCTACTTGCTCTAAGAACCACGGAGTGATTTGTGTGACCGCAGAAACTTGCGCCACTGTCCAGCCTTCGCGAAACGCTTGTGCGATATGAAACAAACGCTGGCTGTTGGGATGCGAGAGAAGCTTTTCCGAAAATGAAACCGGAGCTAAGCCTTCAACTCTGGACTCTAATGAAGATACTGCCTTCATAAATGATTCTTTGAAAGTGCGACCGATGCCCATGACTTCGCCGACCGACTTCATTTGTGTCGTCAACGAGTCTTGAGATCCCGGGAACTTTTCAAAAGCGAATCGGGGAATCTTCGTCACCACATAATCGAGTGCCGGTTCGTAGCAACTGGGCGTTGTTTTAGTGATGTCGTTTCGAATTTCGTCCAGATGGTATCCAACCGCCAAAAGGGCCGCAATTTTGGCAATCGGAAAACCTGTTGCCTTCGACGCCAATGCCGAGGACCGCGAAACACGTGGATTCATTTCAATGACGACGCGTTCGCCTGTCGTTGGATGAACGGCGAACTGAATATTAGCTCCGCCAGTGGCAAGGCCAACCTCTTCAATAATCTTCCGTGCTTCATCACGCATCGCTTGATATTCGCGATCTGTGAGCGTCTGCTGCGGCGCCACGGTGATCGAATCTCCGGTGTGAACTCCACAAGGATCAAAATTTTCGATCGAGCAAATGATCACGAACGTTCCAGACTTATCTCGCATCACTTCAAGTTCGAATTCCTTCCAACCCAAGATGCTCTCTTCCACTTGAACTTCTGAAGTGGGACTTTCTTTCAACGCCTTCGTGATCATCCGTTCGTATTCATCAGGCGTGTAAGCGACGCCCCCGCCCCCACCGCCGAGTGTATAGTTCGGACGAAGAATGAGTGGGTAGCCAAGAGTATTCGCGACATCCATCGCCTGCTGATAGGTGCGAACCATCTCGCTCTTTGGATACTTTGCGCCCACTTTATCTAAAATTTTTCGGAAAATTTCTCGATCCTCGGCAGACCGAATAACCTCAGGATCAGCGCCAAGAAGTCTTACGCCATACTTTTTCAAAATACCTTGATCAGCTAACTGCAATGCCAAGTTAAGCGCTGTCTGCCCGCCTAGAGTTGGAATCACGGCGTCTGGTCGCTCGCGTTCGATAATCTTTTCGACGAAAGGAACCGTCAGTGGTTCGATGTAAACGCGAGTGGAGATTTCGGGATCCGTCATGATTGTCGCAGGGTTCGAGTTCACCAAGATGACCTCTAACCCCTCGCGCATCAGTGCCTTACAGGCTTGCGTTCCCGAGTAGTCAAACTCGCACGCCTGACCAATAACGATTGGTCCGCTTCCCAGAATCAAAACTTTTCGGACATCTTGAAGCCTTGGCACGCTAGAACCTCACCTTTTTTTCATTCGTGTAGATATATTCGAGTTTCAGATGCCGGAACTGCTCGTACTTGTATCGCATCTTCATCAAGCGCAGGAGGAGCGATTCGAAGGCCTCATGGCTTTCGCGCTCATCTTCAATTTCTTGGATCTTTTCAATTTCTGTTCGAATGAAGGTCGTCGCTTCCGCAGGGTGAAAGCAAAACGCGCGCGCACAAATAAAATCTTCCCCAAACG
>JAXMMN010000046.1:0-3055 GCA_034366485.1 Bdellovibrionales bacterium | reverse complement strand
GCTGGGAAGTGCTGGCATTTGATTACCGAGGATACGGAAAGTCTGAAGGAAAAATAGGCCGTTTTCGCAGCGATCTTGATGGCTTTGTCGACGATGGCGTGACTGCCATTCAATGGGCCAACCGACGTGCAAAAGAACTTGGAGTACCACTGGTCATCTTCGGACAAAGCCTCGGTGGGAATCTCTCGCTTCGCGCCCTCACGGCGATCGAACAAGAGGCCGATCAACTGCGGTTGGTCGTCATAGATTCGAGCTTTTATAGTTTTACATCTATCGCGCGAGAAAAACTTTCGGACACCTGGTTAACTTGGCCGTTTCAGTGGGCCGCGTACCTGCTTGTCTCGGATCACTTAAGTGCTGGTCCAAGGATCACAGCTAAACCAACGCTACCGCCTGCCATTTTTCTTCACTCGGAAGCAGATCCCGTCGTTTCCAACCGCCAAGGACTTCTTTTACATGAGGCCTACCCAGCGGAAAAGGTGCGATGGACCACCGCCGAGCCAGGACATTTGAATGCGATGTCTGATATAAAAATTCGCCAGATGCTGAGCGAGCGCCTTAAGAACCTAAAACTGTAACGAACAGTGTCCAGGTGATCCAGTAATGGGTGAAGTGGTGCACCATTTGGTCAATGCCGAACGACATCCAAAAACCGACACTGGATGTGTCGCGAAAGCGCCCGAGGTATCGGGGGCCAGCTTTGATACGGTCCATCGTGAAATGCACGAAGAAGTCAACCAGAGCCAACCACCACAATTTCAAATCAATCAGGCTGATGATCGCAAGCGTGATCATCGCATGAATTGCAGAGTGCAACGCAAGGGGGGGAATGAAGCTCCAATCGGATCTCGTTTTTTGCAGCATGTAGCGATTCTGCAGTGGAAAGTCGGCGACAAAATGTTTGATTTGAAACGCGACAACCAAAAATATTATGAATCTGCCCGCCTCAATGGGGTCAGTCGCTGCTGCTAGTTTGATTGCTGCAAAATCCACGATGTCCTACCTCAAAGTCAGCATAAGCGGCACTTACTTAAAAAGAGCTCCCCCCGCGACTAAGCGGGTCGACAGGATAAGAGCTCTTAAAGTCCGGCTCCTTCTTCATGTCGATTTCGAATTCTAAATTGTCATCTACAGGTGCAATCGATTTTTCAATTTCTCTATGACGATCGCGACGGGCAATGAAATCACCACGTGAGCTATCAACCTTCAGCGATTCCAACCGAAGTCGTTCCTCATCGGCCCGATCTTGCTGCTCAATTTCCTCCATCGAGTAGCGTTTCATCTGACGGCGGTACGAGGCCTCTAGTTCTTTTTGAATTTTCTCTTCTTCAAGTCGTTTCTCGCCGTGCGCTCTCGCCGCCTGAACCTCTTGCTCCGAGCTTTTAAGTCGAAGTTTGAGGAATTCATTGAAATCGCGTTTTTTGGAAACCAGTTCGGTTTCTAATTCGCGGTCAGTGGTTTCAGAAAACGCTGAATTCACCGACCCAAGCCACAGGAAGGCAAAACTAAGGGCGACTGTTGTTATGCTAGCTACTGATTTCATTGTTTCTTTTTCGGAATACCTGCGCCCGGACTCGCGTACTTTCATGTAGGGCTGACAAGTTTTTAATGTTTGCGGCCTACTCAGAGAGCCAAATGATCAATCGAAACTAGACCTAGGCCGAATAGACCGCGACTCTTGTCTGGGTCAACCTAGTCGCATGAACAATGACAGCCACTTTCTCAGCAACATTCTCAGTGCCGACTCACCTCTCACCTTTCTCGATATTCTTATTCACAAGGTGTCGCCCGAACTTCTGCTTTTTGTTGGCCAAGCGGTCATTCTATTGATTGCGTTCGTAGGCGCCGTTGCTGCTGTGGCAATTATTCTTTCCAATCTTGGCCTAAGACCAAAAACGCAAGCCCATCTCGACGCGAAGTCATTGAACGACGAATGGACCGATCGCAAACGATCTCTTGAATCGCTCTTCGTTTCAAAAAAAGAGTGGAAAGCAAAAATGAAGGCGGACCGCGAAAGTGAGAAAGAACGCATTGCCGACGGCAATGCAAAAAAACGTCTATGGGTTCTCGATTTCAACGGCGATGCAGAGGCCAGCCGAACAGAATGTCTAAGAAATGAAATCACTGCGATCTTAGACGTCGTAAAGTCACAATCTAACCGAGGGCAAGATGAAGTCCTCTTGAGACTTGAAAGTCCTGGTGGAACTGTGACCGGGTATGGGCTTGCCGCAAGTCAGCTTGCACGACTGAGAAAAAATGGCATTCCGTTGACAGTTGCGATCGATGAAGTCGCTGCAAGTGGCGGCTACATGATGGCGGCCGTCGCTAATAAAATTGTCGCAAGTCCGTTTGCAGTTTTGGGTTCGATCGGCGTCATTGGACAGGTCCCAAACTTTCATCGCCTCTTAAAAAAGCACGACGTCGACTATTTGGAAGTGACTGCCGGGGAACACAAGAGGCCGATCAGCATCTTCGGCCAAGTGACCGAAGAGGGAGTTAAAAAGTTTCGCTCGCAAATCGAAGACGTTCACAAATTGTTTCGGCATCACGTGCACGAATATCGCCCGAATCTTGACTTAGATAAGACCGCCAATGGCGATGTTTGGCACGGTCTTGATGCGTTGAAGCTCGGGCTCATAGATGAAATTTCAACCAGCGATGAACTGATCGATCAGGCTCGCCTGGTGGAGAACCGGGACGTCTTTCACGTGGCCTGGAAGCCATCAAGAAGCTGGCGATCCAGATTCGAAGAAACTGCGTCTTCAATCGTTCAAACAGCCATCCGTCGGTCCTTGGCCGATCTCAGACCGAAGTATTAACTGAAAATCTCGGTTTCTGATTGACGAGGTGCCGCATTCTAGTTCAAAAAACGTCTATGACCGCCTGTTTTACCTCTTCCACTTCAGCCAACCGTTCGTTGTTCAATTGGTCGCTCAATTGTTTCATGGCATCCGTCATTGTTCTATTGGCGATGGGCTTTGTGCTGAGAGGGCGAATAACTCCTGCGGAGTTGGCAGATCTCGACCCCCGGCTCATGGGACCGGATGTATTGGGC
>JAXMMN010000045.1:0-1561 GCA_034366485.1 Bdellovibrionales bacterium | reverse complement strand
CGGCTCGCCGTTGATTGGCAACCGATGAAGCTAGGTGTTCATGCGTAGCAAGCTTGCGACCTGTCTTGAACAGGGCCATGGATAAATCAGCAAAGGGCCAATGGAATCTTCGCATTTGATCTTGAATGCCATCCCAGACGGCGATTCCGCCGGTGACCTGCGACACAAGATCAGCTCCTGAACCAGCTTTCACATACATAAAGTAGCGATCCAATAGGTCTCGGAAGCGTCCCGAACCAACTCGGTCAGAATTCCAAAGCGGAGCGATCTCACCCAAGTGATTAGGCAAAACTTCGACGAAGTCCATTCGACTGAAATGATTTTTGCTTTCCCCAGAATTGACCCATTGTTCGAAGACCCAAGCCCCGATGAATTCAGCCGTTGAAGCACCTAGGCCACCTTTACCAAAATGGGGATCTTGAAAAGTGACAGAATAGGAGTCGCTCGTGGGCGTCTGGCTTTTCAGTCCGTTCGCCAATTGGTTTAGCAGTTGCCCCGCCGGGGAATCAGCATGGAACCCATGTTGAACCCATGCGTTCTTGCTGTTTTCTTGATGCGGCTTCGGAACGGGAGACCAAGAGAAATCAAAACATGGTCGAGTCATCGCGACAACCGACGGACCGCCGGCGAGCGCCAGATATTCACCGACAAGAAACGTCTTTCCAGGGATGCTAAGATGAAAACTTGTTTCCTGGCTCATTCAATCACTCGAAGACTTTTTCACGTCAGTGCGCGACCGCTGGTCGTAGCTGACGGAATTGTTCCACGAATTTCACGTAAGACCTCAACCGCATTCTGCAGCGAGATCCGCTTGGTCATCATCAAAATTTCTTCGAGGCGTTTTTGAACCAACGGAACTTCACGTTCAGATGCTCCAGCGCCAAGAGTCAAATTTCGGATGTGAAGCTTCATATGCCCTTCAATAATTCCAACCGTGGTCAGCGCTTTCAATGCACCTAGGTTTTGTACCAGGCCAACCGCCGCGCAAATTCGCGAAAGCTCCGATGCAGAGCCAATCCCAAGCATGCTGAGCGCCAGCTGTGCTGTCGGATGAAGTTTCGTCACGCCGCCAACTGTGCCCACAACGATGGGAGCTTCAAATATTCCGACCAAGCGACCGTTCGCATACTTCCAAGTCGTGATCGAACGATACTGCCCCGAGCGCGCCGCATACGCGTGTACGCCTGCCTCAACGGCTCGCCAGTCATTGCCGGTCGCAATCAAAATAGGGTCAATGCCATTCATCACGCCCTTGTTGTTCGTAGCTGCACGGTAAGGATCGAGATTCGCGAACAGAGAAGCTTCTTCGATTCTTTTCGCAAGATCCTCGTCGATGTCATGAATTTCTACTTTGGCGCGAGTGAGCTTCGTGTCGACCAAGTTCGACAAGATACACATCGTTACTGTTTCGCCAGTGAGGTTCTCGATTGGGCCTTTTAAGTATTCGCAAACTTGATTGATGATATTGGCACCCATCGCATCGCAAGGGTCAGCCAATACGTGAATGACCGCCATGATGCTACCATCACCACGATCGATCTTTCGAACTTGAATGTCTTCG
>JAXMMN010000044.1:0-3538 GCA_034366485.1 Bdellovibrionales bacterium | reverse complement strand
CAGATGCGGGCGGGCGGCGGTTCGAAGACGCATGAAAAAGGCTGGGGCTCGAAGTCCGTTTCGAGGCCGTGGCCCAATCGATCGTCTATTCGAATCAATGAACCCGAAGATCAAACCTATCTCGCGCAAGAGCTTGGACGTCCAATTGCCAGAACAGTGGTGTTTCCGCTGGGAAAAGATTCTCGCGCAAGCGCCAGTCCGCTTTTAATTTTTGAACACAGCTTCGATGAAACCAAAGCGGATCGATTTAAAAAGTTTTTGCTGCCGCGTCTAGAGCCGCTCTCAACGGCTCTTGATCGCGTGATCATCAACAGAGAACTGATTGCGGCTTCCCGTTTGTGGGAATCCACATTTGATGGAATTTCGGATCCGATTGCGGTGGTCAGTACGGATTTCGAAGTTTTAAGAATGAATCAGGCGTTTGTTAAAAACGAAGCCAGCAGCGAAACCGGTCGCAAAACAAAGTGCTTCGAAATTTTCGCCGGCCGATCGGCACCGTGCGACGGCTGCCGTCTTTCGCAGGCCTCCCAGACACCTGACCATGTTGAGTGGCAAGTGCGGCGGGGGCCAAACGTTTATGACGTCAACGGCTACCCAATCCGTTTTCAACCAGACGCGAAGGTGAAAACGCTGATTCATCATTATTCGGACGTCACAAAATCTTTAGAACTAAAGGGGCACGCGTTTCAGGGCGAAAAAATGGCAGCGATCGGTCTCATGGCGGGCAATATCGCTCATGAGTTGAATAATCCTTTGGCGGGTTTGCGCTCGTTGGCCCAAGTTCTTCGGCAAGAACCGCATTATCCAGAGAGTGTAAAAAGCGATTTGCACGAAATTGAAAAGGCCGCCGAACGCTCTAGCGCAATTATCCGTGATCTCATGGAGTTCTCGACGGCCGAAGACCGTGCGCGCGAAACTATTTCGCTCAATCAAATTGCCGAAAGTGCACTGAATATGGTGAAGACGGCTCTCCATGATCATCGGGTCGAAACCGAATGGACGACGAACGAAGATGTCCTCGTGAATGTTGATCCTCATCTTTTACAGCATGTGGTTTTCAATATTGTGAATAACGCCTGCCAGGCGATGAAAGAGCCGGGTGAGATTTCGATCCGATCCTTCCGACAAATCCGAGAGAACGAAGAGCACGCGGTTCTGGAAATTGGTGATTCCGGCCCCGGTATTCCGAACGAGATCGTCAATCGGGTGTTCGAGCCGTTTTTCACCACCAAAGGCGCAGGCCAAGGCACAGGTCTTGGCTTAAGTATGAGCCGCTGGGTGGTTGAAACCTACAAGGGACAAATCGAAGCGGAAAACAGGAAAGATCGCTCAGGTGCCATTTTTAGAATATTGTTGCCAGCCGTTAGTTCGAAGGCGCCGAAGGGCATAAAATGAAGTTTCTGGTGATCGATGACGAGCCCTTGGTGCGAAGATCGTTGGCTCGCGCACTTAAAGCGCGAGGCCATGAATGCATCGAGGCGATTGACGGCGAAGAAGGCTTAAAGCTTTGGGAGAGCGATCGCCCAAAAGGTGTCTTTGTAGATGTATTGATGCCCGGACTTAGCGGACCCGAGGTCGTTAGCCGAGCCCGAGCGAACCCGCTTCTTGGCCCAACGTTCATTGCTCTCATTTCTGCGTTTTCTGGCGACGATAGCGAGAAGTTGGCAGCGGAATGCGGTGCAGATATTTTTATCGCGAAACCTTTTTCGGATATCTTTGAAGTTGTTGATAGAGTTGTGAAACTGACCGGGGAGATCTGAAAATGGCGAACAATCAGGTTAAAAAAGTGAAGCCCTATCCATTTAAGGGTGAGCTAAAAGAGTCGACAACGACTCGACCCTGCCAAATTGTCTTGCTGACACAGGCGGCGGTACTTTTGGAGGCCGTCGGCGGTTCTGTGCAGCCGGGAGACAAGGTCGAAGTGTCCTTTCAGACGCCTGTTCTAGGCCAGCCGGTTCAATTTCAGGGCCTTGTGGTCAAAGTTTATAACCAGTTGGCCGGGGCGTCTGCGCCACATGGCGACGCCGCAACCGGTACCATCCATCGCCTCGAAATTCATATACGGTCCATCGATCCTCTCCACATGAACCATATTGCAAGATTCCTAGATCAAATTGGTCAAAAGAGCCGACCGTGATAAGCCCATCGCTATGAGAATTATTGCGGGAAAATGGCGTGGTCGGCGCCTCGTGACATTCAAAGCTGATCACATTCGTCCCACGACAGACCGAGTGAAAGAGAGCGTCTTCAACAAGCTTCAAGGCGAGTGGGATGGCGCTCGGGTTCTGGATCTATTTGCTGGAACTGGAAACATTGGTTTTGAAGCTTTGTCTCGAGGTGCCACCGAGGTCGTTGCTATCGAGCTAAGTGCAAAGTCTATCGATATTATTAGGCGCAATGTCGCGGAGCTTGAAGTCGGAAAAGAGCACCGAGTTATTAAAGACGATGTCCATCGATGGCTCGAACGCTACGAGGGTGAGCCGTTTTCAATCATCATGGCTGATCCGCCTTTTACAGAAAGTCTTGCGCATCGGACACTTGAACTTTTGTCGGTGTCAAAGGTGGTGGGGCCCGACACCACGATTGTTGTCGAAGCCTCTTCACATGAACGCGTCGATGAGACGTATCCGGGACTTCAGTGTGCAGATCGTCGCGACTATGGTGATAAATTGATTTCGTTTTGGACAAAGGAGTAATTATGAATGCCGCACGTCGAATCGCTGTTTATCCAGGTAGCTTCGATCCGATTACTTTGGGGCATCGAGATATTCTCGAGCGAATGGCGCCCTCCTTTGACAAGGTCATTTTGCTGATCTCCGCCAATCGTAACAAGGCTGGACTATTCACTCCAGAGGAACGCAAAGACCTCGCGCGCGAAGCACTGCGAGACCTTCCAAGTGTGGAAGTCGACATTCACCACGGGTTAACTGTCGATTATGTGAAAAAAATTGGCGGTGGCGTGATCCTAAGGGGACTGCGCGCTGTGACTGACTTCGAGTACGAGCTCGTTATGGCGAATATGAACAAAAAGTTAGCTCCAGAAATTGAAACGATGATTGTCTTCGCGAGTCCGGAGTTCTATTACGTATCTAGCAACACAGTGAAGGAAGTGGCTTTTCACGGCGGCAAAGTTTCGGACCTCGTACCAGCCAACGTCGAACGAGCCCTTTTGTCCCGATTTAAAAAGTAATTCCCGTTTCTAAAAGTTTTGAAATTTGAGGAGATCGTCTCATGAGCCAAACACCAGAGCCCACCATCCAAATTGCCAACAGGGCCAAGCTTTTAAAGGGTTCGCCCATTCTTTTGTTGGCGGCTAGAGCGGGCGAAATGAAGGCCGCTGGTAAAGATGTTATTTCGCTGTCGATTGGCGAACCAGACTGGGGCACCTTTGACAAAATCAAAGAGGCGGCAATTGCTTCTATTCAAAAGGGCCAAACAAAGTACTCTCCGCCAGCAGGCATCCCTGAACTGCGAAAAGCCGTTGCTGCACAAACATCAAAAGATCTCGGACTCGAATACAAATTTGACGAAGTGACCT
>JAXMMN010000043.1:0-4459 GCA_034366485.1 Bdellovibrionales bacterium | reverse complement strand
CCACTCGCTTGCTGCCCTTCGATTCGAATCTCACCCTGTTCGATTGGATAGAGGCGAAACAAGGCCTGTATCAAGCTCGATTTTCCGCTTCCCGTTCTCCCAACGATTCCGACTTTTTCTCCTGCTTTGATTTCAAAACTGACGTCGTTCAATACCAACGGCAAATCGGGCGCGTAGCGAAACTTAAGTCCTTGAATGCTGACAGATGCGGCTCGACGAAGCGTAAGCTTTTCTCGCTGAACTTTTAGTTCTTCTTCGGCCGTGTACTTTGGTTGCCCAAGGTCGAAGCGCGCCGACGATGGAAGCTTCATTCCCTGCTCAAGATCGCGCCGCAAGTATTCATCCAAGCGCTCAACACCTGTCATCGCCTCTTCGAACTGCGCCATCCATTCAAAGAACATCTGAACGCTGTTGGCCGAGAGCATAATGAAAGCAAACGCGACACCAACGGAGGCAATCGAGGCTTCGCCGATTTGGATCAACCACCAGCCCAACGCTCCGGTCGCAAGCAAGAGAAGCGCGGTAAGTCCTCCCATTTGTAGGGAAAAGAAAATCAAATATTTCGAGGTCCGCATTCGTCTCATCAAATATTCGCGATTTAAAGATTCGAAACGATTTGAAAAATCCGTCAGTCGATCAAAGATGCGAATGGACGTTGCTCCTTGAGCGCTTTCCGCAAAATGAGCGATCGACGGCGACCTGCTTCCTGAAAGGGCTCGACGCTCACGACGAAGAGTTCCTTGATTCAGCCTGTAGACAAGGCCTTGAAGGGCCGCGACGAACAAAAACAAAACAAGAAAGTATGGGTTTGCGACGGCGATCAATATCGCCATCGCAACGAGATCAAAAATGATCGCAAAGAATTCCGCTAACGGCCCACCGAACAAGCGAAAGACATTTCCGTAGTCGCTTGAAAAGCGGGTCACTATTCGACCGACGGGTTGAGTGTCAAAGAAGCTCATGTCGAGGCGAGAGGTTCTCAGAGTAACCTCGTCATAGAGACGCGAAATCGCTTGCGCGGATAATCGTGAAAATGCAATTCGGTAGAGCGACGTTAACAAAAAGCCAGTCACGGTCACCCAGGCGAGGATTTCAATGAACCCGTCCGCCGTCATCGAGGCCAGAAACGGAGGCCGCGATGTCGGATCTGCCCACCAGCTTACGAGGTTGGCGTTCCCAAGCATCAAAAGCCGACCGATAAACCCGAGGACGATCAAAGACAAAATTTTTCCCCGAAAGGGACGATAGGCTTTAAACACGGTTTGCAGAACTTGAGGCGAGTAGCGCCCCTTGAACTGGCTCTCTTCGCCGACGAATTTACGAGAAGCGCCATTTTGTTTTTCGGGCGGCATTGCCGTGGGGGTGACAGAGCTCATACGGGCTCCTCGTTTCCTTGTTCCGTTTTGTCATCAACGAGAGGCGCCTCGGGCTTTATAGCAAGCGGCTGCGGGGACACCGTTGGGTCCTTGTGGTCCATGCTGCTGACGAACTCTTGGAACTCGACATTTCTCGCTACAAGCTCCCTGAATTTACCTTGATCGTGAATTTTTCCGCCACGCATGAAGATCACGCGATCCACTCGTTCCAAAACAGAAAGTCGATGGGTCACCATAAGCCGAGTCGTCTTTTGCCATTCGCCAAAGAGCAACGTCTCAAACAAAAGCTTTTCGGTTTCAACATCGACCGCACTTAGCGCGTCATCCAACAAAACAACTGGCCGCGAAAGATAAGCCGCCCTCGCGAGACCGACCCGCTGCCTCTGCCCGCCCGACAAGTTCACACCGCGCTCGCCGAACTCGGTCGCAAGGCCGTCCGTGATGCCTTCCGAGGAAGGATCGAACTGTGCCGCTCGCAATGCCTTCAAGACGCCGGCATCATACTCGTTTCCGGCATCGTAGCGAAAAACGACGTTTTCGCGGAGATTTGCACTCATGACAAAACCGTCCTGCGGAACAAAGCCAAAGTAAGCTCGCCTTGCTTCTCTCGCCATATCTGCAATTTGCTGTGTGCCAACTTTGAGATTTCGAACTTCGGCGGCCGTTTCTCCCAGCAAGCTCATCAGGAGCAATGTTTTCCCGCTGCCAACTTCTCCGACGATCGCAGCGAACTCGCCGGCCTCTAGCGAAAATGAAACATTATCAAGAAGAGGTCGCGAACCAACTGAAAGCGAAAGCCCTTCGACCGTCAGTGCTCGACCGGTTCGGCCTTCGCGCGAACTGGAAGTCGATTCTGAAAGTCGACTCTGCTTGTTGACGTAGTGGTTTTGCGCATACTCCAACAAATCGAACTTCAAGGACGACTTGTGACGATTTAAAAATGCTTCGACACGATTGATCGAGGTCCAACCGTCAAAAGTGAAAGTGAAAATCCATGGCACCTGACGAAAAGGCCGAGAAAGGAAAACGCCAAAAATCCAAAGCAACGCAAAGAAATCCCCAGGGGTTGCTTGGGCTCCTTTGATATTGGTGAGGGTGATCACGGCGACCAGGTTCATGAAGAAGTTAATAGAGGAACCGAAGGCTCCCATCATTTGCCCATTGGTGACCATTCGAACTCGATTGACCGTTTCCTCTTCTCGCTTGTTGAAAATCTTTTTTTCAAAGCTTTCGACCCAACCAAGAATTCTTAACAGCCGAATATTTTGAATCCATTCGTTCACGAGGCCCGTGCGATCTGCGGCCAATCGCTTGAAGCTTTGAAAAAAACGCGACTGGCGAACGGACAGGAAAATACTAAACGACAAAACAACTAGCATCACCAACACCGTGTACGTGACTGGGATGCCGCAAATCAGCTGCACCGCAATCGGTGCACAGATGAAGGGAAAGATGACTCCTGCACCAAGTGGAATTGTCTGGTCAACTATGGCTGTCGAACCAACCACGTCGGTCGCATAGATGGAAACGACTTCCCCAACGGTTTGACCGACCGTTTGATCTTGCCGCAGAGACAATGTCTTCTGATAAACCACTTCGCCGATGATTTCTTGGCGCTTGACCGATTCTCGAAGGCCAATCCACCCCGTCAATGTCGAAATCCATTGCGTGAACAACATAAATCCAAACGCAGTTCCAAGCAGGTAAAGAGGATGGTAGCTGAACAAAAACGATTCGACGGTCGCAAGCCAAGTATTTCCATATTGAGTCTCTGGAGAAACTCCGGTGAGGCGGTCGACGAAAACTTTTTGGAAAAACGGTGCTGCCAAGCCAGCAACTGCCGACACGAGCGAAAGCCCGACCATGGCAAAAAGCCAACTCGAGCGGTAACGAAGCATAAATCGAACGGTCGAATTCACGCCTTCTCCCGCGGGACGAATTTCAAGCTAGCAGAATTGATACAATAGCGAAGCCCCGTCGGCTCTGGGCCATCATCAAAAACATGACCGAGGTGAGCTTTGCAATTTCGGCACACCACCTCGACGCGGATCATCTCGTGAGATTCATCCAACCGATCTTCGACTTTGCTATTTTCCTCGGAAGCCCTTTTCCCTAACGCCATGGCACTCGTGCGCCGATCTTCGGGGGAAGAAAAACTTGGCCAACCACAGTGCGAGTCAAACTTGTCATTCGAAAGAAACAATTCGGTTTCGCACACGACGCATTGATAAACGCCGTCTTCAAAATGATTCCAATACTCACCCGAAAAAGCGCGTTCGGTGCCAGCTTCCTGGGTTACGCGATATTGTTCGGCAGTAAGGCGA
The DNA here is from genome assembly GCA_034366485.1 of Bdellovibrionales bacterium. GTDB lineage: Bacteria > Bdellovibrionota > Bdellovibrionia > Bdellovibrionales > JAMPXM01. The sequence continues at coordinate 759 of JAXMMN010000043.1, read as the reverse complement.
CTTTTTAGCTGAGCTTTTGATGGAAGGGTCATATCGGCCTTCGATCATGCCCCTTTTTGGCGCCTCTGAAAAGCACATGAACACGAGTCCCCGCGCGTTATCTGCCAGATAGGCCACCTGGCGAGGATTCTGATTTTGCATTGATAATCAGCATGAACCGACCATCTGCGAAACGACAAGACCCGTCGATATTTTTGACAGCGCACTTGGGTGCGTTTATCCCCCTTATTGTGGTCGCCGTTCTTGGGCCGATCAGCGTTGGCTGTTCACGCGAAACGTCGGTTTACAGTGACCCTGCCCCCGTTAATTTGGATCCCGTCGCGCCATCTACGACTCAGCCGAGTTCAAAACTTCCCGAACAGTTTTTCGATCAATCCATCAACTTCGCGCGCGCCACGATGCAACCCGATGGCTTCACGTCAGACGGGAAAGTGATAGAGCTGAAAACCTCCCCCGGGACAAGTCCCACAGGCTCGTTCAACGGTCCCGCACAGGGAAACAAAGCCCTACTCGGTTTAGATTTTTGGAAAGTACCTGTTCAACAGGCTGAACCATTGACGTTCGATTCCAAAATTCTCGCGGGAACTGAATCGATCGGTATCGGTCTGCAATTGGATCTCGCCTGTGACGGCACATCACTCAAGCACCTCGTTGCGCTAGGCTCTGATGTCGCGCTTCTCGCGTCACCTGCAGACTCCGACGGTTTTTCTCGGCACACCGTTTCTATACATGATGCGATCTGGGCGTCAGATAGCGACG
>JAXMMN010000042.1:0-8344 GCA_034366485.1 Bdellovibrionales bacterium | reverse complement strand
GCGAGACTCGTAAGCCGAAATTTGTACTTCGCATGTCGTCGGTCCACCGACGGCATTGCAGGTCACGGTTGTCGCAACATTAGGTTGAATCAAAACACTGTCGCCAGAGTTCAAATTCAAAGTTGCTGCCAAAGCGACGGTTGGAAGGGCAAACGAGAAAATCAAAGCAGCTGTTAGCGAAAGTTTGCGAAACATTTTTTCTCCTCGCAGAAAATTCATTTTAAAGTTTAGTGAAGGGCCGACCAAAGCGAGCGAACGGATTCAAGGCTGATGCGGTTCATGCAATCAAACTGCGGACACGTCGAACCCACGCAGGCTTTTTTCCCTGGGCATTCAACTTCTGGCACAAGAATTTGGACCGCTTCACCTTGAGGTGCCCAGCGCGTGGGGTGTTGCACCTTCACAGGGCTGTAAATACCAATCACCGGGCGTCCCAAAGAGGCCGCGAGGTGCGCAACGCCTGTGCTGGGCGCGAGAACGCAGATCGCTCCCTCAAGGACATGAAGTAGCTGTGCGCCAGTCAGCTTCGAATCCAGCCATTCAATATTTTGCGCTCCTTGAAGCGCTTGTCGGATGGGCTGCAAAATCGTCTCATCTGTTGCGGTCCCAGTGACGACGATTTTCGTATCCTTCGATGCCTCCTGGAGCCAGGAAATATAGTGTGAGGTTGGCCAATTGCGCGCCGAGCCCGCCATTCCGGGATGAACAACCGAATATTTCCGGTGGGTGAGACCATGTTTTTTTAACGTCGTCATTTGCCATTCGGGATCGACTTTCAGCTTCAGCGGCAGGCGTTCGATTTTTTCAGACTCCGCAGTCATCGAATCGATCACGCGCATGTTGTATTCAAATTCACTGGTCTCGGCGAGGCTTCGCTTTTGTCGTACGCCTTTGTTGAAAAACAAAAACGAATGCCACTGTGATCGCACACCAACACGATTTGGAATTCGCGCGAGCCACAACAGCGGGCTGACCCACCAGGGAGCGTGAAATACGACCGCTGTTTTATATTTTCTCTCTTTGAGTTCACGAAGAAGCCGTTTGAATTCGGCTTGTGTGACTTTCGCTTTCATTTCGCGAACGCGTCTTCGAGGCACGGCGTGGTCGGCGACAAAGCCAAGCCCTTCCGAAATCCACCAGTCGACACATCTTTCTCCATCGGTCTCCGGATACAAAGCGTCGGCAGGAAGGCTTAACGTGAGGTCGCCCAATCGATCCATTCGAACAAAAAGTGTGGGACCGTCATCTGAGACAGTTCTTTCATTTGGGACGATCATGCGGGCGTAAGTCGTCGCGCCGCTTGGGGCGCCGCCCGAGTCGCCGGTGAAAATGCTTTCCGGGGCTGACTTTCTTTCGGCAGTCAGGGCGTTCGCGGGGGGGCTCAATGGGGCATCCAAATTCTCAGTCATATCGAGACGATAGCGGGCCGTTGGTCGAGCTGCAATCGAGATTCGGTGAGTCGAACGACCAGAAGTGGTCGGAAACCCCCGTCTTCCACGGAATCTGGACTGGAAAGGTTTCCCAGGCACTGAAACGCTAACCCTATGCGTTATTCAAAGTTGGCAACGGTTTATCGTGTTTTCAACCGCCTGCTTCCGACCGTTTACAACGTCAACTTGGGGCACTAGAACTTGGGAATCGCAAATTGACGAGAGGGGCTCGTGATCGTCAAATTCTGGGGTTTTGAGACATTTAGCAAACGGATGCGTGCGACCTCGAACTCGTTTTCGAGGTTCGTGCTCGTTGGCGTTTTGTCGGGCTCTTCTTTGAGCTGCGGACTTAATACTTTAGAAGCCGTCCCCGGTGAAGCACCGCTCAAACTCTCCGGTCCAACCGAAAACTGCATGAGCGATAGCCTCAAATATTTAGAAACTTATTTTAAAGGCGCGGCATCGGCCGAGCAGGTTGATACGGCTTTTAAATGCGTGTCGGGTGCGCTCGATATGTTTACGACCTACGGTCGAGGTTCGGCAGATCGCGACTCGTTTTCGTCGATCGAACTACGTACATTTCTTGAACGTCACTTTCTTGGAAACTTAAAGCTCAGCGATTCGCTTTTGAATGAAGTCATGCGAGTCAAAATTTCGATCCTCGGTGGTTCGCCCGACCGATTGACGAAGGCAGAGCTTGCAAGGTTGGTGGAAGTTCTCGACACACTTCGGATTGAGGCCCTTCGCCTTCGCCCCTATGTCGATATTTTGAATCAACGTTTGCCTGCGGACGGGCAAAGCGTCGATCCAAGCCACCTTGAGCAAGCCATCTCGGATTTTACCTTCACCATGGACACGCTCGGTGCGCTGCTTGGGAAGTCTCGCCAGCCTTACAAGCTCGAAAATCTAAAAACGTTGCTTCAAGATTTCCAAGGACTTTACGAGGGTCGTTCGAACTGGAAAGGCCCACAGTGGTTTTCTCAACAAATGCCGCTGATCGTTTCCGCAAAGGCTCTTCTGATTCGCCCAGATGGCGAAGCGATTTCGCCTGACGAGTGGCAGCTTTTGTTTTCTCACGTTGGTCGTATCTACGGACTTTTCTTGCGCTTCAAATATGCGATCAACGGCCGTGATCTTTTCTTCGGAGAAGGTTTGGCGCAAGTTGAAATCGGAATTCTGGAAGTTGCCGGCATTTTGGATGAAGCGATCGAGGCCAAAGGTACTGGCAAAATTGAGTATCAAATCCTCCGCGATTTCATTTTAGCGCTAGGAGCGTCGGGCTCGTTTGAACTTCCGGTTCAAGCGTCGACGATGGCCGATCTGCTAGAGCCATTGTTGGAGAAAATCTTTAATCCCATTTTGATCGGAACGGCGGGCGCCAACCGCTTGGATCCGAACGACCCGCTTTCCATTCGTGGCGAGCGCGAAGTGCAAGGCGGGCTTACTCGAACAAATTTGTACCGCATTCGAGATACGTTTTTGGGCTGGGTGGAAACCCAGGAGTTCTGGGAGCGTCTAGAAGTCGAAGCGATGCTACAGGATCCTACCTTGCAAAAGGGGCAACCCCTTCCACTGAAAGTTGTTCGTCCGATCTGGGCTTCGTTCAATCCAGTATTTGCAGAGCCCTGGGCCGATCTGAAATCTATTTTCGATCGTCCCGTGCCGCCGTCCACTCGCGAAAACGGCACTGTGATTTTTGAAAACTCAAAGACGGTCGTGTTCGATCGAAAGTCGTTCCGCGAATTGAATTGGAAGCAGCAGGTCGTTCGAACCCTCGGTTATGGATACATCAGCGACCCCGAAGGTCTTCGAATGTCGGGAATCACGCTGGATCAATTTGAGCGTGTGTTTATTGACTTCCGTCAGCTGGCGATCGATCTCGAATTCCTCGACGAGTCTGACACCGATATTTGGAAAACTGGCTTTTCGATTTCCAACATCTTCCTGTTTTCAAGTAACGGCGATGATCGAATTGGGTACCACGAAGCCATTGATCTTTTCGTCTTTTCGTTTGCCTCGGGAGTGATTCGCGATGTGATCGAAGCAGATCTCTTATTGAACTGCGAATCGGGGCCGGTGGATATGGGCGGGCGACCGACATACAAGGCTTCCTGCTGGAGAAAACAGATAAAGGCGGGTTTCAAGGACTTCCTCGCTGACATTCCAGGCTGGGTTCGGCAGGCCAAGGGTTTTGGCAGCGGATCGTGGAACAAGTATTTCGACAACATGGAGAAAGCGTCTCGCAAGATCGACAATCCGTCGGGGCCCTTGTCTTCTAGCGAGCGCAGTCGAGCAATGTCGATTCATCATTATATCGAGGCGCTCTTCACGCGCTGGGACAGTAATCGCGATGATCGTCTCTCGCTCTATGAAGCCGACAAATCTTATTTCCTTTTTAAGCGCCTGCTAAAAGACGCGTCGGGTTTCAAAAAAGAAGAGGAAGTTCGCGCCTTGTTTTTCTATCTTTTAGCTTACGGTGCACCGCCTGACGATGGAGACTTGGGCGACATCGTTAAGTGGCTCTGGTGGAAATCAAATCCTGATCAGTGGCCTTCACGGGTCGGTGCTTCACGCGAAAAGCTGGCACAAATCTTTGGCAACCTTGCAGCCGAGCTTTAGGCGTTGCTTGATAGCGGCCTAGCGGCCGAATTACTTCATTCCAATTCTTTTGAGCAATGCGGCTATGTCTTCTTCTGTGAAGGGCCGCATGAGGTAGTCCGTAGCTCCTGCGGCCATGGCATCGCGCTGGAGTTTGGCATCGCTATCTTCCGAAACGATCACGATTGGAAACTGCGCCCAGCCTGGAAGTTGTCGAATGGTTCGTAGAAGTTCAAGCCCTGACATTTCGGGCATTTGCCGGCTGATGAAAACCGCACGAAACGGACTTTGGTTTTGTGGCGTGGCCATGAGAAGTCTCAAGGCCGAGATACTGTCGCCGGCTTCCTCGATGAAGTTAACGCCTTGCCGAATGAGGAACACCCTCAGAAGAAGTCGAGCTGCGCGTTGATCGTCAACAATTAAGTATCCCACACAAAATAGAGTAGCGCGGTCTGGGTCCAGTCGGAAGCGAACTTGTTCTATTACTCTAAAATTAGGACAATGTGAGGGGGCGGTCGTAGCCCCGTCGAACGAGCGGTAAAATGAGGAGTCTCAGTTGAGCGGTAGTGGACGCGCGAAAATCACAGTGAAGGCCGTGACGATGGAGCAGGTTTGTTCTTGGGTGACCGCGCCCACAAATTTATACATGAAGCTTCAGGATGGTCGTTTTGTTACCGTTTTTCGAACAGGCAACGTCATAGATCAAGATCGGCTTGCGAAATATTCCAGCAAAGGTGTGACAACGCTTTTCTCAAGCGAACAAGACTTGGATAACATGTCGACAGCCGACGGCGCATTTGCGGTTGCGACCACGAATAGCAAAGTCGATGCATTGGAGAAAATCAGTCAGACTGTTTTCGATGACCTCTTGTCGCTTGGAGTTTCTGAAGCGAGCTACAACAACGCGAAAGCTGTCAGCAAAGTGGTTCGTTCGATGATCGACAAAGATCCCAAACTTTCTGACGCCTTTACCAAGTTTCAGGAAGTGAGCGGAGAAGAAGTTCGGCATGCGATGATGGTATCCGCAATGAGCACCGTGCTTTGCTCATCGATGGATTGGATCAAGCCTTCCACTTTCGAGAACGTGGCACTGGGTGCGCTGTTGCACGATATCGGAATGCTTTCGCTTCCAAAAGACATTCAGACGGGGGACGTCGCTGCCATGAGTCCCAATGATCGAAAACTTTTTGAAGGTCACGGCGAAGCGGGGCGAGCCCTTCTTTCACAGCTGAAAACAGTGCCGGACGATGTCGTGATGATCGTTGCCCATCACCACGAACGAAGCGATGGATCTGGTTTCCCGTTGGGTTTAAAAGACATTTACATTCATCCGCTCGCGCGAATTGTTGGCCTCGCGAATGAGTTGGTAGAGCGCTTTGAAGAAGATCGCGTCGCGGGAAGAGCAACCTCGGTTCGGTTTTTGGTTGAAGGCCTGATCGCGGCCCAAGCCTCCAAGTTTAATCGCGACGTCATGAAGTCACTGAAGGCACTTCTTGCCTCTGACGCTCTGAAAAAATAGTTTTTGCAAAAGGTTCTATTGGGGGCGGAAGATCATCAGGATCGTGAAGCCGCAAATAAAGAACAAGAAGGCGAGCCCTAAGTATCGGCTTGGTTTTTTTCGGTGAATCACGGATTCCAAAAGCGCTGCGAACATAGGGCCCGTAATGGAAATCGCAGAGATCGAAGCCAAGTGGCCAATTTGAATCGCCGTCAAATAGAGACAAAGTGAGAGATAGGTTCCCGCAAAGCAACCGAGCAAGATCAACGCTCTCGACGAGTTGTCAAACCGAAGAAAGTTTGAAAACAAGCCGATGACGGGTGTGGTTTCTTTTGATCCCGACATAAGACGTCGCGAATGCACAAAGCCGGCGATGCAAGCGTACGCGAAGAGTGCACCAAAGCACCGAATCAAGTGTCCTTCAAGAGGCTGGGTGTGCGGTGAGCTTTCAAAGGCGAAGCGGGTAAGCAGTACACCGGCGGAGTCCATCGACACGCCGATGATTGCCATCACGAGGCCCCGAATTTCCCAGGACTTTGATTCGCGGTACTTTTCAAGACTGAAAATGACGAGGCAGCCGATTAAAAAAACAATGGCGATCAGTCTTCGCCCATCAAAGGCTTGGTCAAAGAAGGCAGCTCCCGCAAGCCCTAGAACCAGAGGCTGAAAACCGTAAAGCATCAGCGTTCGCGAAACGCCGATACGAATGAACGCATCCAATAAAAACAAATCGCCGATGCCAAGACCAATGAAGCCCGAGAGCAAAAGAATTCCCGTTGCCAGATCGGAGGGCGGCGCCCAGGTTCCGAGTCGGTTTTGAAACCAGAACAAAAGGGGAAGCGTAACAATCAAGAGCGCCATGGCGATGAATGCCTTCGCGGTGTTCATCCACAAAACTGAAACAGATCGCGAAAAGCGCGCGAAGATCAAACTTGCGCTAGAAAAACTGAGCGTCGCACCGAGTGTAAGAAAATACGGAAGAAGCGAGAGCTCGTTCAATTGACCTCAAGGTCGATGTAAGTGATCTCAGGGAATTCCTGGCGGATCTGCGCTTCGAGACGATTGATTTCGCGTCCCATGACGCGAACCATGCGCTCGGCCGTTTCGAAAAGTACAGGAGTTGGATCGTCGCCGTCTCGAATGCGTTCGGCGTCGCGTTCGATCATGTGCCGATCAATAAACGTACTGCCGTGAAATTCGATTTCAGCGGCCAAACGCACGTTACCTGGGGCAAGAACCGCTGTTTTCAAACTCGTTACGCGTTCGATCGCTGGCAGTGCCTCCAGATATTCGCGAATTTCTTGTTCGCGATCTTGGCCAGCGGAAGCACCCATAAGAATCCGAGCATTCGCAAGAGCCAGCGTGACCGCCATCACTCCAAGGAGGCCGCCAATAACAATCGACGCGACGGCATCGGGGATCGGTGATTGAAGATGTCTGGAAAGAGAAATCCCCGTAAACGCGACGGCGACCCCAAGAACGGCGATCGAGTCTTCAAGCAAAACTGCAACACCTGTTGGGTCATCACCTCGGCGAACGAACTCCCAAAAACCCGTCTCGCCGCGCGCTTCATTCACGGACCGAAGTGCGACGAAAAGTGTGTAGCCTTCAATGGCGAGTGCGAGCAAAAGAATGGGCGTGGTCCACGGGCCCTCATAAATCGGATCGGTCGGTCGCGCCTGTACAAGCTGCTCGATGCCGTGCCAGGTGGTAAAACCGAAGCCGAGAAAGAAAATCCCGACAGCGCTGATCAAATTCCAAATGTAGCGGGCTCGGCCTTTGCCGAACGGAAACTCTTTTGTTGGGCGCCCAGCTCCGTGCCGAATGCCCACCAGTAAAAGTATTTGATTGGCCGTGTCTGCGAGCGAGTGAATCGTTTCCGCAAGCATCGACGGACTGCGACTGATCATCCAGCCAAAGAACTTCGCGATCGTGACGATGCCGTTTCCGGCGATGGCAACGAGTACGGCACGGATGGACGAATCATCCCAGATGCTTCGGTTGTGGCCGTGGTCGGTTGTTTCATTTAAGGAAGAGGCGCCGTGGCCCCTACTGTCTGACTCCATAGAGGTGGTCAGACTATCGAACCGAGGACCGAAGCACAAATATGCTGTGCGTTACCCTCGAAAAACTAGGGGAAGGATGAGTATTGTTCAATTGGACAGCAGCTGGCGGAACTCCATTGGAATGTCGACTTTGGCTCCAGTCTTCACATCCATAAAGACGTGAACTGTTTGAACGGTCGAGCAAAGGACGGACTTTTCGTTGTAGATCTTCGATTCCGCCGTAAACGAACTTGAACCCAGTTTTGAAATTTGAAAGTCAATTCGGGCAGTTCGGCCGGGATGAAAGGGGCCAAAGTACTCGGCTTCGGACTTTCGTATAGGTATCGCAAGGTCGCGCGAGAGGAACCATTTTCCGTAATCGATCTGCAAGTGATCGGTGATGAAGGCTTCGTAGGCCTCATGATGCCAGCTGTAGACATTGGCGAAGAACGAAATGCCCGCTGGGTCTGCCTCTGAGAATTGAATGCGCCGCGAAATTGAAAACGAAGATCCAGGAGTACTCGTCGAATTCGTGGTGTTCATTTGGATTGGATATCGTAGCTTGCCTAGCCCAGTCAGCAAGATCATCGGTGGATTTGACTTTGGCAGAATGCGGTGCAACATGATCGGCGATATATGAGTTCGATCAAAATTTATAGTCCGTCGGACTTCCCAGCCTATCTTCCAAAGCTCAACCTGCTTTACGACGATCTTTTCAAAGACGGAAAGGGCTTCCGTTCGAAACTTGTCGGCGGACTTGGTGAGCGCGTTGG
>JAXMMN010000041.1:0-8434 GCA_034366485.1 Bdellovibrionales bacterium | reverse complement strand
AAACTTGAAATATTATTTCAACACCCAAAACGTGACTCGCGGCCTTGCCGATTTAAATCCCTACATCGTTGGCGGATTTTCGCAGATCTATCGAACAATCACCGTCTCCGGAAATGACAACTTCGCCAAAGATGCTGCATTCGCCTTTAACGCGGGTGCGGGAATCGAAATTCCTATGATGCGAAACAAACTTTTTGTCGGACTCCAGGGCCTGTTCCAGTACGCGATGTTCACCGACGAAAACAAAATCATCCTCGACGAAAATGACCAATCGACAGGCATCACTCCCGCAGGAGATTCGTTCACAGCTATGGCCGTTCTCGGCGTGAACTTCTAGAATCCAGTCATGAGACCCCAAGCGTCTCGACCATAGTCGAGGTTTTCGCTTTGAACGTTTCAGTCTGATCCAAAGTGGGCGCTTTTATTTAAGCGAAAAGCCTCTTCAGACCGATACAGAACTAGAGTGAAAACAAGTATTTCGGATCGATTTCTGAGAAAAAAATCAGACGAACGAAAGCGCGACCGCGTCTTCGGCTTGCGTGCGCTTGGAACTTTACTCAACCTTTCGATCACTTTAGTAATCACTTCAGCGGTCATTCAAATTCCGTCCATTGCGTCAGCCCGTTGGATAAAGCCTGAAGAGGCACCGCTTCAGATTCGGCGACATGATGCTGTCATTCACGTAGCTCCCATCGCTATGGGGGCAACATGGAAACTTAAAGGCCTCCTGGAAATCAAAATCAACAACGATCAGGGTCGATCCCTTATCAACCGTTTTCAATTTCCTATCCAAGACGAACTCGAGGAAATAAAAATTCAGACCGCTGAATTTTTCGAAGGCCCGCTACTAAAGGCGATACCCCAGGAAAGCATCATTTTGGATGCGCAGGAACAAAACGGAATAAAAAGTCTCAATCCCTTCAATCCAAAACGAAACTACACGATTCGCTTTGGTGATCTGAAAATCGGTACGATCGTTCGAATCAATTACGAGGTTTCAACCAAAACGTCTCGTATCCCAGGTCTGTTTTCAAAAATCTTTCTCTGGGGTTCGGACTATCCAATTCTCGCAGGCGCACTGACGTTTGAAACTAAAGAGCCGCTTTACTTTGACGTATCCAAAGGCGCTAGGTCGGTTCTTGGCTTTACCCAAGGCCGGACGCCTGACGGAACGCTTGTTTACAAAGTTGATTTGAAAACTCCGGTCTACAAAAAAATTGAAGGTGAACAAGGCGGCGCGATTTCGACAGCGACGGCCGTTCGAGTGCAGGTTTCCAACCAAAACTCTTGGGTGGGCGTACTCGATGTTCTTCAACCGAAGTTTCAACCTCCGCTGAATGACCCACTTCCTTCTGAGCTTCAGCGAATCGCCGATACCGCCAAGGCTCTTCCCACTCCCGACGACCGAATCAATTACGTCATTGAAAACCTTCACCAAGTACTCACCTACACTGGAGAGTGGTCGAAAGCCGATGGAGGCCTTACTCCACAAAAGCTTTCGGACATCGTTCGACTTAAACGAGTAGATTCCAAAGATTTTGCCTTTGCGACAAACGCAGTACTTCGATCGATCGGTCATCAATCAGACGTTGCGCTCGTTTGGCGACAAAGCCCTGCCGAGCGCCTTTTCATCGATGAAATGCCCACAACGCCATCTATGGACATTTTCAATCACGCTATCATCCGGATCAGCGACCAAGGAAAAACGCGCTTCTTCGATCCGTCGACTTCGATAGCCTTTGCGGAAGGCTTCCTCAGTGATCTCGCTGGAAGCTGGACACTGACGCTCACTCGAGCTGGTGCCAACTTTGAACGCCTGCCGCTAGAGGCCGCTCTCCCGTCACAAGTACGAATCTCGCAGGCCGTGGACATCCGACCAGATGCGAGCATCGCGGTCGCTGGACGCGTGACTGTTGAAGGACCTCTGGCCGCTGAGCTCAAACAGGTTTACCTCGCGCAGGGCGTAGCACAGGTAGAACCCTATCTTCGCTCACTCTTTGGAATTGCCTCAAAGTCGCAAGCGACGACACCGATCATCCAAATCAATTCGAAAGATCGCCGGGGAAAACTGTTTGATTTAAGTTTCACTTACGTAAGCCCAAGCCAAGTCGCTGCACGCGGCACCCATCGGGAACTGGATCTCGACGTACCGGGTCTGACTGGCATTCCACTTCTTTCACACAAAGATCGAGCAAGCGATGTCATCTTGTCGAAGTCCATGGCCATTGATGTTGACACGACTTTCCGCGGAGTCACAACGTCGGACGAAACAAACACATCTTGTCTCTCTCTGACTTCCTTCGCTTCATTGATTCGAGAGACTCGAATGTCTCCAATTGGCTTTACGATCGTCGACAACATTCGCTTCAAACAAGAACGTATTCCGGCAAGCTCGATGAATTCAAAGGTCTTTTCCGATGAGCTGCTTTCCTATTCTCGCTGCTTATCTCGGGCAAGAGTTGCCATTGGCCCACGGCCCGCCTTCGAGGACCCTTCACTTTCTTTAACTCCGGACCAAGCCGCTTCGTTAAAGAAACCGGTATCACTTTTCAATCTCCAAGATGTGAAAATCCTAAATGACGTCAATTCACCCCAGCTGAATACAATCATTCAGACAAAAATCTTTCTTGCGATGCGAGACATGATCCGTCGGGGCTTAAATTCACCGCAAATCAAGCTTGAATATGTGGATGCCCTCATCAAGCTTGGTGCCGCTGGCGATGGCCGCTATTTGCCTATGCATCTCAGCGAAGCCGCAAAACTTTTTGCAACCATCGGAAAAGATTTAACTAAAACGGCGCGGTATCAAAGAGTCCATGCACAAATGCTTCTTGCCGCTGGGCGCCCCAAAGAATCCCTCGTTGCGATCACGAATGCGATGGGGATCGAGAAAAACCAAAGTAGCGATGCCGCTTTCGCCGCCGAAGTTCACCTAAAACTTGGAAATTCGGCTAAAGCAGAAGAGTTCCTAATCAAGGCGACAACCCTTCCTGGCTCAAAAGTCAGCCGAATCACAGCATTCGAAAACCTCGCAAAACTTCGACTTTCACAAAAGAATACCGCTGATTTTTCTGCCATATACAACAAGGCGATTTACGAATCACCCCGAAATCCTTGGCTCTATAACAACTTTGCGATTGGCCTAATTTCAGCCAACCAGTTTGATCAGGCGATTCAAAATGCTCGGCGCGCAATTGCAAGCCTTCCATCCGCAGAGTTTCAAGCAACCCTTGCAGAAGCGCTCATCAAAAAAGCCGAATCGATTTACTTTCAGTCGCCGGGAGTTCCAACTCCTGATCAAAACGTTTTGAATTCTGCAGAGGCGCTTGCTCTCGAATGTTTGAAGTATTCTCGCGCACACGTCTTGGCCTACCGAATTGCCGGCCACGCAAGCTTCGTGAAAGCGTTGGCAGGCGATTATGGTAGCCTCATCGCAACACAGAGCTATTTCGCTAAAGCGCTAGAAATGGGCCAGGCCGATTCGTGGGTGTCAGAGAGATACCAAGCCGCAAGCCAAGCTCTTTCCAGCGGTGCGTCCGTCGCAAGTATTTGGACGGCACAAACCGCGGCAAAATCTCGTGTACCGGCGCAACAGCCCGCACAAGTTGCTCCGTCGCCGTCGCCAGTACCGCAGCCACCAGTTAAGAAGTAAAGTGTTCGATGATTGACGCCATCAGCGCAATCATAAGACAGAGTGTGATCACCCAAGGGGTAAATACCCGTATTGCAAATCGCCAATGCGAATAAAGCGTTTGCGTGACTAGCGAATCGTCATTGATGAATTCGCCAATCGCCGGTTTAGCTTTCAATTTTTTCGATAGAGCCAAACAGAACGCAAGCACTCCGATCGGCAATATTCCATTCACCACAACTGAATCCCAAATCGAAAACAGTGCAAGTCCGTTGATCGTCACATTCTTGAGAACACTGGAAGACAGAGCAGGAATAATTGCGCAGACAACTGTTGCGCCGCCCACGACCCAACCAGCTTTTTCTCGCGAAACTTTTAAAACTTCCGTCACGTTTGCGACAAGTGCTTCTAATAAACCGATCGAAGCACCGAGGGCACCTAAGTAAAGACAAACAAAAAACGCGACACCGAAAAACCAGCCAGATTCGATTCCCTGCAGCAAGCGTGGCAGCGCACGGAACAACATTTCTGGCCCCGTTCCGCCGAGACTCATTCCGATGATCGTTGGAAAAATAAGAAGGCCCGCAAAAAGTGAAATCACCGTGTCCAAAACTGCGACGCGAAAACCGGCACTGGGAATATGCGCCTCAGGTTTGAGGTAAGATCCGAACGCAATCATTGTCCCCATGCCAACGGACAAAGAAAAGAACGCGTGTCCCAGCGCATGAAGCGGCGAATACCAAGTAAGCTTTGTAAAATCCGGATAGAATTGAAATCTAAGCGCTTCCGCCGCTTGGCCAGTGGCAAGTGACTTCACCACCAAAATCCCAAGTAGCACGACAAAGACAGGCATGATGTTTCCGACCCACTTTTCGATGCCTTCTTGAACACCTTTAACCACGATGACCAACGAGAGCAGAATATGGACACTTGCCAGCGCCAACTGCAGGGCGCCATTGTCCTTGAGAAACCTAAGACTTGCGTCCAAGTTTTCTCCGGATGAAAGAATCCCTCCGAAAGTAAACTGCATCAAAAAATGCAAAACCCAGCCACTGACCACCGCATAGTAGGACACCACAAGTAAGCAGCTTGCAGCTGCAAGCCCACCCGCCCAATAGGTACCTCGCGACCCTTCACCGACGTCGTCATCACTTTCTAGACGTCGAAAAGCTGCGACAGACCCTCGTCTCGTGATTTTCCCTAGCATCAATTCGCCAATCAGAATTGGCAGGCCGATCACGAGTACAAAGCCGACATAAAGCAAAACAAACGCACCGCCACCGTTCTCAACAGTAACGAACGGAAAACGCCAAAGATTTCCAAGGCCCAGCGCCGAACCCACGGCTGCTAAGTAAAAACCAAATCTGGTTCCCCAAAGAGTATCTCGGCGACCTGCCATTAACTGTCTCCGTAGCCGGGCCGATTTCTTCCCGAGCCCATACAGAAGATTCGAATCGGGACACCTTGAAGCCCCCACTGCTCTTGAATTCGCTTAGATAGAAATCTTCTGTACGAATTATCCACACCATCTGGATGATTTGCGAACGCAATGAACGCAGGTGGACGTTGATGTGTTTGAGTGAGGTAGTAAAACTTGACGTTTGTGGTTCCCCAAACCGGGGCCGGTGCTTGTCGAATGACATTCGTGAAAAATTCATTCAACTCGCTGGTCGGAATTTTGATCGCAAGCTTTTCTTCCATATCAGCAATGGCTTCAAACAGCTCGTCTAAACCGCGGCCAGTTTTCGCCGAAGTATAAACGACTGGGACATCCTTAAAGAAATGGAACTCTTCTTCAATGCGCGTCTGAAACCATTTTCGGTATTGAGGCCGTTCGCGCTCGGCAATGTCGGACTTATTAGCAACCACGATCACCGCTTTATGGGAGTCGAGACTGCTTTCCAAGATTTTTGCATCTTGATCCGTTGGCCCTATAACCCCGTCAATCACAAGCAAAACAAGATCTGAGCGATGAATCGCATCGTGGGATTTAAAGGCCGAAATGATTTCGACATCTTCTTCACGCTTCGAGCTACGCCGAAGTCCGGCGGTATCGACGAGGATAAACTTTCGACCATTGTAGACAAGCTCGGTATCGACCGAATCGACCGTCGTTCCTGCCACCGGAGACACCAAAAGCCGATTTTCCCCTAGCAAACTATTGCAGAGCGAGCTTTTTCCGACGTTTGGCTTTCCAACCATCGCAAGACGAAGTCCTTCACGCACCGTGTTCTCGGTTCGTTTTACTTGGCCAACGATCCACTCCAAAACTTCATCCATACCAAGTCGCATCTCGAAGCTTGTCGCAACAACGTTGACGCCAAATTCGTAGAATTCAGCTTTCGCTAGTTCAAGGTCATGACTTCGATCGACTTTGTTGACCACCAATAAAAACGGTTTACCGGCTTCGATCGCGATGCGCACGATGTCGCGATCTTCCGGCAACAGACCCGCTCGACCGTCCATAACAACGATGAGATGATCAACGCTAGAAAGAAATTCGACCACTTGTTCGCGAATCAACTGCGAAAACAGGTCTGTCGCTTCTGTTAAACCACCTGTATCGATGACATCAAACTTCACTCCCCAGATTTCGGCTGGTTCAATTTGAATGTCACGAGTGACGCCCGGTTGGTTTTTGACAACCGCCTTGCGCGACTCAGTCAGGTAGTTGAACAACGTCGATTTACCGACATTTGGACGACCAATGATCGCAACTCGCGACGTGGGACGATAAGATTGAAAGAGCGACTCACTCTTTGACGACGACATAACCCAGCTCCTTCAGAATACGTTTGTTGCGAGTCCAGCCTTCGCGGACGTCGACATGAAGATCGAGAAACACTTTCGATCCAAGGATCCGCTCAATCGCTTTTCGCGCATCCATACCGATTTTCTTTAAATTTGATGCCTTCGCTCCGATGACGATCGCCTTGTGAGCCGTCTTCTCGACGATGATTTCACAGTAGATCTTTGTAACATCCGAACCATCTTCGTTTTCCTCTGGTTCTACGTACTTGGTCACCCGAACAGCGAGCCCGTAGGGAACTTCCTGTCTTGTGTACCGAAAGCAGGCCTCTCGCACGAATTCAGCAGAAAGTTTCCGCATAGTTTCCGTCGTCAAAAGCTCTTCGTCATAAAGGGCGGCTTCTGCCGGTGGAAGTAAAGGCGTCAGCAAGTTCAAAACTTCTTTTGAAGCTTCTTTCGCTCGCTTCATAGCCGAAATGACAACAAACGGAATTCCCATTTCTAGCAGCGCTGGAAGGCCTTTCGGAGCCCGCTCGCCAGTTAAGAGATCTCCCTTTGTGATGACGACTTGAAAGGGTTTTCCCGACGCCTTCGCCATTTCAAGTAGCTTTCGTGCTGTCGACTCGACTGTGTCGGCAGCAAGCACGACGAGCACCACGTCGGTGCGAGCGATCACGTCGGAAACTTCGTCCTTTAGGTACTCATTAATGCCAGAGGTGCTTTCGATGGTTCCAGGTGCATCGACAAAAATGATTTGTGCTTCGGGACTCGACCAAATTCCATGAACGCGCGACCGCGTAGTTTGCGGCTTTTCTGAAACAATCGAAATTTTGTCGCCGAGAATCGTGTTCAAAAGCGTACTTTTGCCTGCGTTCGGCTCGCCCAAAAGTGCAACAAAGCCCGCGCGATAGTTATCTCGTTTCAATTTGCACCTTCAGTTTGCGATTCGGTTGATTGCACTTTTTCTTCTACTTTTTCGGGCTTCGCCGTGACTCGATCAAGTGCCAAGCGGGCCGCATCTTGTTCGGCGGCCTTTTTACTTTTGCCTTCACCACGCGCGACTTCTTCATCTCCTAAAAAAACTGCGACTCGAAATCCTCTGCTATGCGCAGGGCCGAACTCGTCGACCAACATGTAATTCGGTGTCGTCCCGCGATTGCCATGGGTCCATTCCTGGAATCGAGTTTTGTAGTCACGTTCGAAATCAACAACCGTCGCATGAAGACTCTTGATCTCTTCTTCAAACAAAAACGAAACAACGCGATCAGCTTCGGCGAACCCGGAATCAAGAAAGATTGCACCGATGAGCGCCTCGAGACCACACGCGAGAATGCGTGGTTTCGACGAGCCCCCGGTTTTCACTTCCCCTTTGCCGAGCTTCAACATTTCCTGAAGTCCTAAGCGCAATGCAATTCCTGCTAGACGTTCTTCATTGACCAAGCTTGCACGGCGCTTCGAAAGCGAACCCTCGGATTCGGTTTGAAACTCTCGCATCAACCGAGCCGACAGGGATGCGCTCAGTACTGAATCCCCCAAAAACTCGAGGCGCTCGTTGTCGTCTAAGCCCACACCAATGGTTGCTACTCCTGCTGACGGTTCGGTCGCACGGCGTTCATTGGCATAGGACTTATGGGTCATTGCAACTTCCAGCCATTGGGGATTGATGAAGCTATAGATTTCATCAAGCTTCATTGCTGGGGACTTTTCATCATTCATCTAATTACAACTCCCTCTAGCCAGCCATCCAAAGTTCCTGATGCTGGGCGAACATATCCTGTCACTTTCAATGAGACTTCAAAACCAGGCGACAGACTGCCGTTCAAACGGACAGGCCAATATTCGCGTGTGAGAGCCTGATAGACGCCATTGTCGGACTTCATTTTCTTAAGAATCAATCCATCGAGCGTCTTGCCTATTTGCAGATTCGCCTGCTCGGCATAACGAGCACTCGAAAGCTGACGAACAAACGCCGCACGACTTTGACGGACCGCCACCGGCACTTTGTCCTCAAGCTGCAACGCCTTTGTTCCAGGACGTTCGCTATATGGAAAAACA
>JAXMMN010000040.1:0-2930 GCA_034366485.1 Bdellovibrionales bacterium | reverse complement strand
CGACCAATCCGCGCGATCTTCTGGGATCCGACTGCGAATACCCAGGCCTGCTTCCATCGCCGCTTTGGTAATGGCAGCAGCCGCGACTTCGGATCCCGCAAACAAAATATCAAGATCTGACTTCGGTGTGAGTTCTCGTCTCGCCCAGCTACCAAGTGCAATTGGCAGCGCTTCGATCCAAGCCGCTTTTAATTCCGGCGTAGGCGTAAGACACTTCAAAACTTCTTCTTCCAGCGCGATCGCAAACGGTTCATAAAGCAGAGTCGAAAACTTTTCTTCGTTTCCGTCTGGGACCAGTGCTGGCGGCTGTAAAAACCGAGTGGCGAGATCCGCTAAGACGTCTTCACTTAAAAGAAAGCGATTTCGCCCACGACGTCGAACCGGGTTGTTCAATGAAGGTCCTTCGGAATTTCCAGCGCCCATTTAGAAATCTTGCCTAACGCCTCAAGCGGAGTCGAGCGATCTACGTCAAAACTTTTAATCTCCGTCAAAACCTGACGAACTTTTGGATCCACAGCGGGCTTCGATGGCTCTCTTGTCGGCTCAAAGCTCATCGCAAGCTGCGGCGACGGTGATTTCGCGGGCCGCTCTAACGAACGCTGGCTGTCCTCTGCAGAATGAGGGCGAAGTGTGCCTTCAATTTCAGAAAGAATTTGGGCTGCCCGCAAAGTCACCTGCGATGGAAGTCCCGCAAGCTTTGCGACATGAATTCCATACGACTGCCCTGCCGAACCTGATTGAAGGCGATGAAGGAACGTGATCTCACCTTTGTTTTCTGCGATGGCCATGTGCCCAGTCTTAATTTTTGGGAACTTCACCTCAAGCTGCGTGAGCTCGTGATAATGGGTCGCAAACAAAGTCAGGGTGTTTCGTTCCGTCAAAATATATTCCAAAATTGACTGAGCGAGACTCAAGCCATCAAACGTCGCAGTTCCGCGACCAATCTCATCTAAAATCACAAGTGTTCGGTCGCCTGCCGTCTCTAATAGCTCGGCTGTTTCCTTCATTTCCACCATGAAGGTCGAAAGCCCTTCGGAAAGGAAGTCGCTGGCACCGATTCTTGTCGAAACGCGATCAAAAATCGAAAGCTCCGCTTGAGCTGCCGGAACAAAGGATCCCATTTGCGCCATGATGACAGCAATCGCAACTTGGCGCATGAGCGTGGACTTACCGGCCATGTTTGGCCCCGTTAGCAACAAACACTGGCCATCGCGCATGTGAACGTCATTTGCCACAAACGGCATTTTCAAATTTTGTTCGATCACAGGATGCCGAGAACCCTCGAGGGTCAGTGCGACCGCTTCGTGGTTTTCTCGAAAAGAAGGCCTTATGTAACGCTGATCCATCGCAAGCCAAGCAAGCGAAGAAACGACATCAAGCTCCGCCAAAGCAAAAGCGAACTTTAGAAGATCATGAGATTCTTTTAAGACAAACTGCACGAGGCGCGAGAACTCTTCCTCTTCTAACTTCAGGCGGCGATCGTCAGCGGACAGCACTTTGGCTTCCAAGTCAGATAGCTCTTTCGTTGTAAATCGCTCGGCATTGGCAAGCGTTTGCTTCCGGTCATAGCGATCCAGCGGAACGCGATCTCGATGAGTGTTGGTAATTTCAATCGAATAACCGAAAACATTGTTGTAGCGCACTTTCAGTGACGAAATTCCCGTTAGCTCTCGTTCGCGCGCTTCTAATTCCAATACCAAGCGACTTGCGTCGGTAGAAAGATGAATGAGCTCATCTAAATCCGCACGTGCACCCAACCGGATCGCGCCACCTTGCCGCACATAAACGGGAGGCTCGTCGACAAGGACACGGAAAATCTCGGCTGCCACTTTTTCCATGCGAACCGAAATCAATGGAAACTTTGAATCGAGTGCTGTATCAGATTTCCGCGCTTCATTCCAGGCCTCAGCGCCAGCCATTAACGATTGCGCGAGCGAAACCAAGTCTCTCGGTCCACGCGATGGCTGTCCGATTTTTTGTAAGCGCCGTGGAAGATCACCCACTTTAGCTAAGCGCGCGCGAAGTTCGCGATTTTCCATATCAGACTTCAGCCAAAGATCGACGCGATCATGCCGTGCTTTGATTTCGGCAGGTTGAACCAACGGCATCTGAAGCCACGACTTTAAAAGCCTCGCACCACCGCTGGTCTTCGTTCGATCAATCGCGTGTAGCAAAGATCCCTCACGCTCACCGCGATAGGTGCCAAAGATTTCCAAATGGCGAAGGGTCGAATTCGATAAAACCATTCGGCTCTCAAGGCCACGCTCTTCGAAAGGTGCTAGCGTCGCAAGCCATTGGGCGGCGGCGCCCTTGAGAGGCCCCTCACCATTGGACAATTGACTGACAGCATAGGAGATCAAACGACGAACACATTCCGGTGCAGTCAAAAGATCAATCCCAGCCGTCTCTAAGAGCTCACCATCGGCAGAAACAGTGTCGAGCGACTGATGGTGCGTCAAAGACCTACCAAGGCGACGGGCCTGTTCAGCCTCCTCTGCACTTGCGGCAGCCAAAACCCACTCCACGGCACCGAGGCTTTCCAAAAACTCCCAGCGACGTTGATTTGAAACAGATCGAAAGAAAAAGGCCTCACCCGTTGAGACATCCAAAAAAGCGAGATTTTGCTCTGAGTCCCAGCTCGCAAGATAGTTTGCCGTTCGAGCATCGAGCGTTTCGGAATCGAAGACCATTCCAGGCGACAGGGTTCTTGTGATGCCTCGTTTGACGATTCCTTTGGCGAATTTTGGGTCTTCCAATTGATCACAGATCGCCACTTTGAAGCCAGCCAGCAAGAGCTTATTGATCGATCCGCTGACCGAGTGGTGCGGAACACCACACATGGGCGTTTCGTCCTGTGACTTTTTATTTCTGGACGTCAGCGCAATTCCCAAAACCGGCGCCGCGATCTCCGCATCTCGATGGAGCATCTC
>JAXMMN010000039.1:0-2087 GCA_034366485.1 Bdellovibrionales bacterium | reverse complement strand
GGAAAATACCGAAGTCGACAGAAGCGCTGCTAAAAGAAACAGGATTTTTGATTGATACACGATTCCTCCAAATTCAATTCGGAAATCCTAGAAACCAATAGAGGCCCTTGTCACGCACCAACGCCACCAGATGTGGACCCTGGTGGGCTCCGAAAGGGCCGAAAAACGTCCCTCGCATTTCATGATTTTCGCTATTAGAATAGAAGGGTCGCTTGTGCCTTTGGCCGGCGGCCCTTACGGAGGCTTTATGTTCTTTCTATTCAAAGCATTTATGATCACTTTCGTTTCGATCACCGCTATGACGCTGGCCGCACCTTCCGCCTGGTCCAAGGTCGAGTACGACTCCTCGTCGCTCTTGATCAAAAATTCGGATCAAGTCAGCGAAATGATTCGCCTGAAAATTCGCAAGGCCCAGAAAATCCAAAGCAAACAAGAAGATTCTGAGGACGGAGAAATTCAAGCCGAGCCAGAAGCTCTCGACAATTTAAGAGATGCTCTTCGGATCGCGCTTTCACGTCCCGACCAAGATGGAGCAAGGTCGAATCTCTACAGCCGCGTTCGCCGCGAGCTCGTCGATCTCAATTCTCTCGACACCGTGCTCATGGAACTGACGGAAGAGGCCATTGCCGAGCTTCGCACTCAAGATGGCCCGCGTCGGACAGCTACTTACATTGTCTTGCTTGAGAACATGATGGCCGAACTGAAGCCAGAATCGATGGACAATGCTACTTATAGAAAAATCTTCGAAAGAATTCGCGATGCGAGAATCACGATCACTGACAAAGCACGAGTCGCTAATTTGCTGCGCTCGATGTCGGTACCAGTGTCGCCCTCGACCACAGCCGAGAAAATGCTGAAGCTCATGCCGAAGGTCCAGGAGCCAAAAGGCAAATAGTCGAACCTGGGGCCAACAAGACTCGAAATTACCTAGGAAAACTCCGATAGGAACCTATCGGAGTTTTATTTTGAGCCCAGACAAAGTCGAAAAAATAACCAACGGAAAACGAGGATCGGTGCTCGTTCGCGGCCGCATCTGGCGCTCTTTTCATGCGTGGACTTTTGGGGCAATCCTACTTCTATTTGTGGGCAACGTGGCGACGGCACTACGGCCTTTCGAAAATGTAAATAGTCCTTCAGGCCGATCGTCACGCGCACCATTGATCACAATCGCAAGTTCGTCCAATAGCACCAGTGGCGAACAACGACTTCCCGCCAGCAATCAACTTCACTCTGAAAGCATGGACTATCTCGTAGATATTCAGCTGGATTGCGACGCCAACAAGTTACTGACCGTTGCAAATGACGTACGCCAAGTTCGACTGCGCATTGCAGACTGTCGGGCCGACACGAAGGAACTTGAAACCTTCTACATTCGCAATGAGACCAATGGGTTTGAAGCGACGATTTTCAAAATTCCAGATGCACGCAAGCCAGCGTCCATGGATCTCATTTCAACCGATTACATTTCACTCGAGACTGGCGAAAACAAAATTCGCATCAGCCGCAGTCAGGGACAATCGCCCTCGCGCGAACAAATACTCGACGTGCGCCGCAAGTAAACGCCCTCGCCGGTTAGAATCCCCGGCTAACACCAGCGAGCCACAGCGTTTCTCTCGGTGATGTACCGCCATCTTTCACGGCAGCGGACGTCGTCAAACTGCCACTCCAAAAGCGCCCGATCGGCCTATACTGTATCAGGGAAACAATGCCGTCAGTGACCCGCCAGCGGCCCTCGACGGTGTACCGTTGTGAAATCGGCTTCACGACCGATAAGAGCGTTTCGTCGACAGGACCGGGTCCGAATTGATCGGGATTCATGATCAACGTGACTTTACTCTGCACCCACGGATTGATCATTTTTACGTCCAATGTATTTCCCGCGATCGAATACTGGGCATCAAACCGAAACGAAGCGACTTCCACTTTCAGATTCGAGATTTTTTCTTTCGCTTCCCAAACCGGTCGAACTTTTGGGTCATTCTTCGCGTAGTTCTCGACGTGCCACTCTGCCAGACGACGAACCATGAATTCGCCGAACTTGCGACGTTCATCGAGAAGCTCCTGTGGCGTTCCCTTCATACCGTAAA
>JAXMMN010000038.1:0-3338 GCA_034366485.1 Bdellovibrionales bacterium | reverse complement strand
GTGCCCGGGAACTCCGGGTATTTTTATTTGCGAAACGTTCCCAGGCCACAGTCGGGAACCATAGCTTCGCATTATGGCAGACCACCTGTCTCCATTCGCAAAATCTTTACAAAGTCGGGAAAGGCCTCAGATTGATTAGGTCCGAGGGCCGAACGCAATTCGGCGTTTGAAATTGACCGATTGCTCTTCGGCGCGGGTCTGCCATCATTAAGAAGGAAACTCTGAAAAGGGGTTTCAGTTCGAAGATTGAACGACGACCAGTACGACCAAGTACTTATCACGGAGGAGGGGCTATGTCGGGACGCAAGAACGATCGATCATCCGACAAATCAAGTGGATCAGGCGCAGGAGATGGAGCGGCAACGCACCAGCTACCGATGTTGCCACTGCGGGATCTTATTATTTTCCCGCACATGATGATGCCGCTATTTGTTGGCCGAGAAAAGTCGATTAACGCTCTTGAAGAAGCGATGTCAAAGCAGCTCGACATTGTTCTCGCAGCTCAACGAGATGCGAAGACCAATAACCCAGAAGCGAGCGACATCTACGATGTCGGAACAGTTGGCTCGATCATCCAACTTTTGCGATTGCCTGACGGCACAGTAAAGGTTTTGGTCGAAGGCAAGCGCCGCGTTCGGATCGAAAGGTACATTTCAAACGACGGCTTCTTCATGGTTGAAGTTCGCGATCTTCCTGAAATCAGTGAACGAGAAGTAGAAGTTCAAGCACTGATGCGTTCGGTGAAGGCGACATTCGAACAGTACGTAAAATTGAACAAGCGGATTCCACCAGAAATCTTGATGAAGGTGACGAATATCGACAATTCGTCGGAACTCGCCGACATCATTGCCGCGCAAATGAATTTGAAGCTCGAGGACGAACAAAAGATTCTTGAGTTGAATGATCCAGGCAAGCGTCTTGAGCAGCTGCTTGAAATGATGTCGGGCGAAATCGAAATTCTCGAAGTCGAGAAGAAGATTCGCACGCGCGTGAAAAAGCAAATGGAGCGCTCGCAAAAAGAGTACTACCTCAACGAGCAAATGCAGGCGATCCAAAAGGAGCTCGGCGAGAAGGACGACTATCAGGCAGAAATTCTTGAGCTAGAGGAACAGACAAAGAAGAAGAAGTTGTCGCCCGAGGCGCGTGAAAAAACGCTGAAAGAAATTAAGAAGCTGAAAATGATGTCGCCGATGTCGGCTGAAGCGACAGTGGTTAGAAACTACATCGATTGGATGCTGGGTCTTCCATGGCAAAACTATTCGACCGACAAACATGACATAAACGAAGCCCAGCGGATTTTAGATGAAGATCACTGGGGTCTCGAAAAAGTAAAAGAGCGAATTTTGGAGCACCTTTCGGTTCAAGCGATTGCACCCGATATGCGCGGGCCAATTCTTTGTCTCGTTGGACCTCCTGGCGTTGGTAAAACATCGCTTGCGCGTTCGATCGCAAAGTCGCTGGGTCGAAGTTTCGCGAGAATCTCGCTGGGCGGAGTTCGAGACGAAGCGGAAATCCGTGGTCACCGTAAGACTTACGTCGGCGCGATGCCGGGAAAAATCCTCCAGGCGTTCCGCAAGACGGATACAGGAAACCCAGTTTTGTTGTTGGATGAAATCGATAAAATGTCGAGCGACTTCCGTGGCGATCCGTCGTCGGCGTTGCTTGAGGTTTTAGATCCAGAACAAAACCAAACGTTCAACGATCATTATCTCGAAGTCGATTACGACTTGTCGAAATCAATGTTTGTAACGACAGCGAACTCACTCTACACGATTCCCCGTCCACTTTTGGATCGTATGGAAGTGATCAGCATCGAAGGCTATATTGAGAACGAAAAGTTTCATATCGCTCGCAAGTACTTGGTGCCGAAACAATTGAAGATGCACGGATTGACCGACTATAAAGTCACAATTCCGGATCTTACGATTCGCCACTTGATTCAGTTTTACACGCGGGAATCGGGTGTTCGTAACCTCGAGCGCCAGGTCGCCAACGTTTGTCGAAAAGTTGCGACAGTGTTGATCAAAGAGCGTGCGATTCTCGAATCAAAAGCTGGCGGAGCGACCAAAGAGAAAAAGTCGGTCGGTAAAGCTGGAAAAGGTGTCGGCAAGTACGCAAAAGGCTTCGCGGTCACACCGAAGAAGCTTGTCGAGCTGCTTGGGCCACACAAGTACAAGCACGGCAAAATTGAAGAGGCCAATGAAATCGGACTTACGAATGGAATGGCATACACGGAAGTCGGCGGAGATCTATTGCCGATCGAAGTTACAATCGTTCCAGGCAAAGGTAAGTTCACGATCACTGGTCAACTTGGCGACGTGATGAAAGAAAGCTGTTCGGCGGCCATGAGCTATGTTCGCTCAAGAGGACCGTTGTTCGGTCTCGATAAAGAGTATTTCGCGAACGTTGATGTTCATATCCACTTCCCAGAAGGCGCGATACCAAAAGATGGTCCGTCAGCGGGCTGTGCGATTACGACCTCAATCGTTTCTGCGTGTATGAAAATCCCAGTCCGTCGAACAGTTGCGATGACGGGCGAGGTAACATTGCGTGGACGAGTGCTCGGGATCGGCGGACTGAAGGAAAAAACTCTTGCGGCACATCGCGGGGGAATAAGAACGATCATTTGTCCAAAAGAGAACGAAAAGGACATTAAAGATATTCCGAAGGAAGTTTTAAAAGAGCTGCGAATCATCTTGGTTGATCATGTCGATCAGGTCTTGGTGAACGCGCTTGATATCAAGAATCCAAAAGAACTCTTTAAGAATCGTCCAGAACGCGGCTCGGGCGTAAAGCCCCAGCACTTGGGTCATCAGCTGCAGACGCATTAAGCGAAAGCACGACTCGAGTTGTTTTCAGTTAGCAGAAGGGGTCACAGACTGTGGCCCCTTTTCTTTTAGCCGAGGCGTACGAGTTTCTTTTTCTTTTTGGTTAAACCTAAGTTCTCGTTGAGCTCGAGGGTGAGAATCAATGATTCCACTCGAGAGATGGCGATTTCTAATTCTTGGCGGATAGAATCTAGGCTCGTCTCGGGTGATACATGGAGTTTGATTTCGTAACCCGGAATGCAGATGAAAAGATTTTTTTCAAGAAAGACGCAGCTCAATCTCTTATCGAGCTGTTTGTGGGCGCCGACAAGCTGCTCCATCATTTTTGGAGTCAGCAAAGTGCGCGCTTCGATCTGATCGGTGGACGTGGCCGCGAAGAGCTCTTCAAATTCTGGATTTTCAAGTCGAACCGGCTCGAGTCCTTGTGTTTTGTAAAACGGCTCTTCGAAAAGTTCGCCAATCTTGTTTTCCATTTTATTTAGCAGTTCATCGGGTTCTACTCTTGTTATC
>JAXMMN010000037.1:0-2500 GCA_034366485.1 Bdellovibrionales bacterium | reverse complement strand
ATTTACGAAAAGTTTGTCTCAGAATTCGTCCGCGAAACAGAAAAGCTTATTGTCGGAAGTCCTGGCGATGCGAATTCCTTTATGGGTCCCTTGGTCTCTGAAGATCATCGAAAAAAAGTTCAAGCGTTTGTCGACGAAGCGAAGAAGCTTGGAATGGTCGTTCACTGCGGAGGTACCGCTCCGAAGAATCTGAAAAAAGGATTTTACTTCGCGCCAACCGTGATCACTCCTCCAGGAAAAGGTGTCAGTGAGAAATCTAAAAACTTAAACAAGTTTCAAAGCTCGCGCCTACAAAACGAAGAAGTCTTTGGGCCGGTTGTGACGATTGCTCCATTTGATTCTGTCGAGCAAGTGATCGAACTTGCCAATAGCACTCGCTACGGTTTGTCGGCGACGGTTTGGACGGAATCTTTGAGTCTCGCTCACGGCGTTTCTAATCGATTAGAGGCGGGTACGGTTTGGGTGAACGGCTGGATGGCGAGAGATTTGCGAATGCCATTTGGTGGGGTGAAAGAATCGGGCATGGGCCGCGAAGGCCAGCTGGATTCGGTACACGTCTTCACCGAAGCAAAAACGATCTGTATAGCTAATCTCCAGAAATTTTAGTCAATTGTGGTCGATTGTGTGCGAAAACTCGCACTTTTGACGTGGAATTTGGCAAGGCTTCTAGGTTAGCCTAATAGTATGTCGTTGATGAAACTGAAAAACAAATTGAGCGCGATCGTGGCTATTGTCTTGATGCCCACGATCTTGTTCGGCGTTGAAGTTGGATTAGCTAAGCCTGCAAAAGTCTCAGATCCTGGATTTCTTTTTCAAGACGAAGTGACCAAAGAAATCGTCATCGATGTACATCGCGACCACGCGAATGCCGTAAACCCGTTTGAAGATCTTAGTGGAAAGTTTAAACCCGATAGTTCCGAGTACCGCGCATTGCTGCTTGCGGCGGGACTATCTGGAGACGCGGTTCTTAAGGCCGATGAAAACGTTCAAGTGAAGTCGCTAAAGAGCCTAAGGCTTAAATTCGATAAGGAATTTGAAAAGCTGGCGGTTGAAGCCTCTGTTGAAACTGTCGTGGAAAGCGCTGCGCCTGAGAGCGTTGGCGCCGTTATTCCTGAGGCTGAGGAATCTCCGGCTTTGGCCCCGAAGGTTTCTGCAAGCTTCTCAGAAGTCAGCGAAGCGGGATTCGCGGATCCAAGACTTGGAGACTATCGCTTGATCCCCCTGGAACGTGGCCTCATGATGGCTGGGAAGTCTGGCGAGAAGCGTGTGTTTTCAAATCGTGAAGTTTTGAAAGACGACGTGTTTAGCGTGGCGATCGGTGAAAGTGGCAAGGGCGAGCGGGTGCTTGCAATTCTACATCAAACACGAAAACAGGAATCGCAGCCGGATGGCAAATACACGGTCTGGGTACTGGCCCTTACGGACTCACGAATTGGCTGGACGAAGACCCTCGAATTTCAAAGTAATGCAGTGGACCCACTCCGTTCGACGGCGTCTGAGACTGTTTCTGGGCCTGCTTCTGGGCCGGCGTCAGAGCCTGCTCAGACTTCTCAGCTGACCCTTAACGGTGAAACCGTGTCCATTGCCGTCGGCGGCCGCACGAAAACCTTGGCGCTTAAAAACGGTGAAACCGCGGATGAAAATAAAGGTCCATCGTCGCTGACTCCGGCCAGCGAAAATTAATTTCGTCTAGCCCACGGGCGAAGTCTTAAGTAGAACTTGTCCCTATGACGGGAAAAATCATTGCCGGCGTGCTTTCGCCTCATCCACCTCATTTGGTCTACGCTTCCAATCCTCCTCAAAACGAACCTCGTTCGGAAGGTGGTTGGGAAACGCTTCGTTGGGGCTATGAACGACTCAACAAGAGTCTTTTTTCAGATCCTGCGAAAAAACCAGATGTTATTTTGGTCCATTCACCGCATTGGATGACAGTCGTCGGCCACCACGTCTTGGGCCTTCCTAGATTTCAAGGACTCAGTGTTGATCCAATTTTCCCACATCTCTTTCGATTTCAATACGATTTGAAAGTCGATGTCGACCTTTCGCTTCTCATTGCGGAAGAGGGAAAAAAAGAGGGTTTGATCACCAAGGTCATGAAGAATCCAGACTTTCGAATCGACTACGGAGCGATCACCAGCTGCTATCTGACACGGCCTGAGTTTGATATTCCGATTGTTGCGATCTCTTCGAACAATTCTCCCTATTATTTTTCAAACGAAGTCGGCCAACATCAAATGGAAAAACTTGGTCGCGCGACGGCGAAAGCCATTGCGAGAAGCGGGAAGCGTGCGGTGCTGCTTGCGAGCAACTCGATGTCGCATCGCCATTTCACCACGGAACCAGATATTCCAGAAGATATGTCGTTTGAGCACATTTATCACCATGGTCAATATCTGTGGGACATGGAAATGTTGAAGCTCATGCGCGCAGGAAAATCGCGCCAGCTTGTCGACTCGCTACCAGAATTCATGGACATGGCCCTCGCAGAAGTAAAAGCAGG
>JAXMMN010000036.1:0-5727 GCA_034366485.1 Bdellovibrionales bacterium | reverse complement strand
AGAGAGATGTGCGGATCCGTCGCGAGATATATTCCTGGACCCGCATTTATGAACTCGTTTGCAACGTAGTCGAGATTCCAAAAGCGACCAGTGACATCATTCATGTACTTTACAACTTGGTCTCTTCGCGAGGCTTCCGTTTCGTACTGCTTCCAATACCATTGAAGCACCTGCTCGAGATCATTGGTCTCGCGCGGATAGTCTCCTAAAACCATGTAATGATATATTCGAGTATCACGATCCATTGTGGCCGTGCCGACCATCAGATCTCGGGTTAAAAGCTGTTCTGCTGGGGTCGATGCCTCTACAGTACCAATTGCGCCGAGGAAAATAAGGGACGCGAGACCAGTCACTATCGCGACTTTGGCCGGCAACCCGAATTGTTCAACAGTCCACATACTTCCTCCGATGGCACTTTCTTTTTCAAGTCTGTCTATTCAAAGCCTGTCTATTCAAAGCCTGAGGTATTCAAAGACTGTGCAAAGACTGAAAACTGGTGAGTGACCGGGGGCCGGTCGAACAGGCATATTGAGTAAGAAACCTTTTACCTACCAGGTGCCAATTTTGGGCTTCGAAATTTCTGAAACGATGATGATCGTCATGATTGCCGGCGGCTTTATCGCAGGCTTCATCGACTCTGTTGTTGGCGGTGGGGGTTTGATTACCGTTCCACTCTTTCTTCTGGTGCTTGGCCCAAACGCGAGTGCGATCGGTACAAACAAAGTGGCCGCCGTCGCTGCGCAGGTGGCTGCGTTTGTCGTTTACTTTCAAAATCGTCAAGTCGATGCGACGCGCGGTCGATCTATTTTTGTGATAACCGCTGTCGGCGCGATTTTGGGAGCGATGCTTGCTCCGAGGCTACCCTCCGAATTTTTTAAATGGTTTTTACTTGTCATCGCTCCAGCCGTGATCGCGTTGGTATTTACGAAAAGCATTTGGTCGCGTTCGCCCGATCAACCACCCAAACCTCGCCTCGCACTTTTAGGAAGTTTTGGCGCCGGTTTTTACGACGGTGTTGCTGGCCCAGGCGGAGGCACAATGATGTTTCTCTCGCTATTCTTAATTGGCGGAATGCCCGCCGCGATTGCGATGGGCACAGGGAAATTAGCCAATCTTGGTTCTGCACTGACAAGCCTCGGAACCTACGGCTTTCAAGGGGAAGTGCGCTGGGCTTTAGGAATGCTTGTCGCCGTGCCGATTGCACTTGGCGCATGGGCAGGAGCGAAATTTGCGACGCGCCTTCGTGAGGGTGAATCCCTAGAAACGCGAGCGAGAGACATTTCTCGAGCGGCGCTGGTAGTCGTTTCGGGTCTTTTGCTGATCCGCTGGATCACGCTACAGTTGGTCGCTTAAGGAGCCGTTTCCATACTTGGTGGCGGAGCAGGCGTCGAGGTCACGGGAACATCCGCAGGCATTGACGGTGATCCCACGGTCGGCGTCAACGGAACGCCTTCAAAGACAGATTTTTGAATGCCCATTTCTTCTGCGGCTTGGCTTGCACAATCTGCCATAGTTAAAAGTCGGGCGTTAAAATAAGTCCCCGCCTGCTTCAAGTCCCATGGCGGATGAGGATAGTATTTTGCTTTCACACAAAGACCCGCCTTCGCGATCGCCCACTGCCCGTCGACACTCGTTGCCGTTAACATTTCTCCGTTGGGCTGCCGAATTGAAACCGAGAAGGCGTGCAGTTGATCTTCGGTCAAAGATCGAGAGCCGCCGATCATCGCGGTCACACCCGTCACTCGCGCTACATTATCAATTCTGCCGATCACCGTCCGAGAAAAAATGTAGCTGTAATACTGAAATAGAACGAACACGATTCCCAAGACCAGAACCAAGGCAAACGCTCGCTTTAAAAAACCGCTGATCATTTTCATGATGGTATGAAACCCCATTTTTCAAAAAAGGACAAGCCAGCAAGAAAGGATGGTTTAGACAACTACTTGCGGTTCGTGAGCATGATCGCGGCTGCAACACGCGCAAAGCTTACGATTGAGGAGATGGGCGCGAATAAAAAAGAAACCACCAAGAATTGTAAATAAAAGTTCGGCCAAAAGAGGCGCCCACTGAAATTCATGGTTCCCAGAAGTGTGCTGAGCGGTGTGCAAGGCCGTCGCACTGTGATCGAGGTGCGTGGCCAGATTCGCGCCAAAGATGGAACCGACCTGGGAACCAGCAAATAAAAATACGAAGCCGATAACGGCGTAAACCCAAACTCGAGAATCGCGATGCAGACGCCAACCTGGAACGAACGCGACTGCCGCAATCAAAGGCACAATAAAGAGAAAAACCTGATGAAATCCTGTGTGCCAAAATCCAAAGGCACTCCCAAGCGGTACGATCGCCAAGACAAGAGGCGTCAGAAGGCAATGTGCCATGCACAATACCGATAGGCAGACTCCCAAGCGATCGCGCCAATCATTGGTCATGCCCCTCTTATGACTCGAAGATCCGCTAAATGCAAGTAGTCCGCAATAAGACTTCTCGCTTCCCTTCCGCTCCATTTTCGTCTGCAATTGGAGGGAAGGACTTACACATATGTTTAAACAGATCATAGCTTCTCTCATTTCGCCGGCGTTGCTAGTGGCCATTACGATGTTTGCAAGCGACCAGGGTGCCGCATCGACGCCCAGCGAAGTTTCAACTGAATCGAAAGTGACGGCGGACGAGAAAAATACCTGTCTGGACCTGATGCGCTTAACATCTCGCGAGGCCTTTCATTCAAAATTCGAAGCCTTTTGTGACCGCGTTGCGCGGCTTCCGAAGTGCACCAGTCGCGAAGGGCGTCCTATTTTTCACGTCCAAAAGGATTCCTCAAACCGATCAGGAAAACGAATTCTCGTCCTAGGCCTGATCCATGGTGACGAACCACTTGCAGGCGAAATGACGCTGGAGTGGGCCGATCGATTGGCGAGTTTGGAAAACAATCGAAGCACATGGCGAATAGTTCCCATGCTTAATCCAGACGGACTTCTTAAAAAAACTCGAATGAACTCGAGTGGCGTGGACTTGAATCGAAACTTTCCAACGCGCGATTGGAATGAAGCAGCGGTTGAGTATTGGGAAAAGTCCGCAAAAAAAGACCCGCGTAGGTTTCCCGGTAACGGCCCCGCGAGTGAGCCAGAAACAAAATGTGCGATCGCCCATATCAAAGATTTCAAACCAGAGTTCATCATTTCTAACCACACACCTTACAGAGTACTGGATTTTGACGGACCCAAAATGCCGTTTCCGAAGTACAAGGATCTACCCTGGAAAGCGCTTGGCAATTTTCCAGGAAGCCTCGGACGCTACATGTGGAAGGACAATCAAATCCCCGTCCTTACCGTCGAACTTGGCGAGCACATGGTCGATTCTCATGCGCTTCAAGATTTAATCGGCACGTTTGTCATCGATGCGGTGAGACGCTCGGGCGAAAAGAAGCCGGATGTCTATGAACTTCTTTAGCGAACTTCTTTAGCGAACTTCGTTAGTTGAGGTAGGAATCATCTTCGAGATCTTCTTCAATGAGGTTCCAATCCGGCAGCGGATCTTCAATAAGAGCCCAGGCCTCGGGACCAGCGCTAAACTCTTCATCACTTAAAAGACAGTTTTTTAATTCACGACGAAGTTCCATCTCATTGAGATGGAAGCCAATGATTGAAAACTCTTGCCGTCGATCCCCGTGTGGCGCGATCCAATCCGCCATAATTTCCTCTCGCTCAAGCGGATCATCTGGCCAGTCACGCATAGGGGTCGCAGCCCACCATGCGCCCGTACTCGCGATCAAGGAACCATTTCCCGCCTGCATCCAGATCCCTGCTTCTCCGTGCCTGGTCGCGACCCAGATAAGCCCCTTTGCTCGCAGCACCGATTCATTCCCTATTTTTTCAAGAAAGGTTTTAAATCGCGCCGGGTGAAAGGGACGCCGCGCTCGAAATGAGAAGCCCGTGATCCCAACACCTCGATCAATCTTAGGATGAGTGCCGGCCAAAATCTGCATCCAACCCGCACCGGTGGTTGCAGCCTCAAGATCAAACGAGGACTGATTGATGGCCACTTCCAACCGTTCGGAAAACTCTGGCGTCACTGGCCAAGGCGATTCCAAAACGATGGCTCGAGTGTTCAGCCATTCCAGCGTGCTAAACACGCGTTCTTTCCCGTCGGGCTCGATGGACTTCGTTTTTGTGACAACGATCACGTCTGCAAATTCAATTTGATCAACGATCACATCTGCATCGGTATAATCGTCTAGCTCATCAACATGCATTTTCAAATCTACCAACAAGGTCGGCGCCGCTAGCTGTGCATTCAATGTTGTCGCATCGACAACCGTGACGACTGACTGAACTTCCACATCGGGAAGCAACGGGCGACCGAGATCGGGATCATCGAAAAAATGGGCAATCACTTCCGCAGGTTCAATCGCTGCATCAGTTTCTAAAATAAAACCTGGGACCGAAGTAGACAACTTCGTCTGTTCACGCGACTCGCTTAAGTGAATACGCATGAGGTCTCTTGGGTCTGATACCCCATCATCCACTAGCACATTGTAGCCAGGGAAAACATGGACGAGCGCCTGCACAACAGACGACCGGCCGCTGCCCCGCCAACCCGACACCACGATAAGCTTTAGCTTTTGCGAGGAAATACTACTGACCTACAGACAAAATCAAAGGCATTTGCCCTGTCGCCTCTTTCGCTGAAGCGAGAAACTTTTCTGCTTCTGTACGATTTGGCGTTGGCTCGATCCGCACAGCAAAAAATGTTTCACCGTTTGGACGCTCAATTTTCTTTTGGAACGCTGGCAGGCCAGCGCTTTTCAATTTTTCTAAAATCTTCGTCGCATTCTGCTCAACTTTGAACGTTCCAACTTGAACCAAGTAAATCGACTCTTTGCCGGTGTTCGCCTTGCCTTTTTTCCCTTGGCTTGCGGGCTTGCGAGCGCGAGAAATTTCCTCTTCGGCTGCTTCCGCATCTAACGCCGCTTGTGCGATTTCAGTTTCGGACTTCAGACCCTTCGAGGCCTCAGCAACATCATTTGTTGAGGAACTGTTATTGCACCCGACTAATCCGACTATTGCCGTCGCTGCCAATAAGCTCGAAGCCAAAACGACGGTAAGCTTGATCAACGATTTGCGATTTTCCATAAGTCCCCCTCCCGATATTTTAAACATCTCAGCCGCTAATATCAATTCGAGACACCACCTCGACTGTTCCAAGGACTAGACATGAGGCTGGTCAATACCTAAGGCTGTCAAGATTAAGGCAAAGAATTCCGTTATATAGAGTGATGAAGTTCAAAAATGAATCGTCAAAACCAGGCGGGCCCGCCGATCATCTTCATGATTCCACTTCGACCAGCTCGTCGAGTGGTGGCAAGAACGTCAATCAACACTCTGGGATTTATGACGTTTCGAGAATGACGAACTTGCGTACCCCTACGAATCCTTCGCAATACACTTCTCAGCAAGCGAGCGAAAACGCAAAACGCGACAAGAAAAAATCTGAACTCATTCGCGGTCTTTTGATGGCCGTGGCTATTCCTCTTGTTGCCGGCGCAGGATATCTCGTCTTCTTCGGAGGCGACTTCAGCTTTCAACAAAACCTTATCGTGGACCAACCCGTCGAAACTGGAGACGCCGCCCGTGCACCGGCAACCAGCGCGACACTTCCCGTTGTTCAAGTCGACTCGACACCGGTCGTGAAGACCAATGTCTCACTTAGCGAAGTGGCTAGTTCTGCCAT
>JAXMMN010000035.1:0-1900 GCA_034366485.1 Bdellovibrionales bacterium | reverse complement strand
TTCTTTCTGAATTCCAAGCGCATCCAGAGATCGACATTTTAATCGGCTCCCGTGCGGAAGCCAAAAGTCAGGTCATTAAAAAGCAGTCTTGGGTGAGGCGCAACTTAGGTCGAGGTTTCAACCGTTTCGTTCAAGTCTTCGGCGTTGCCGGCATCAAGGACACTCAATGCGGCTTCAAGGCTTTTAGAAAACACACCGTCGAACCGATTTTCTCCCGCCAAACCCTCAACGGCTTCGCTTTTGACGTCGAGCTGCTGGTTCTCGCTCAATTGATGGGCTTTAGAATTCAAACCATACCCGTAAGGTGGGTCAATTCTCCGGATTCAAAAGTCCGAATCTGGATAGACCCCATCAAAATGTTTTTTGATCTCATTCGCATTAAACGCCTTGCTCGTCGGACCCTGAAAGAGAAACCACACGTAGCAACACCTCCGACGTCTTCGAGATCAGCGATTTAACTTTCGCAGGATCTTTCCACTCACCCAACGTCGATTCGGGCGCAAACGCCAAAGTTTCGAAGGCGATCAAGAGCTCTTCGATCGACTTCCCGCACTCCTTTTGTACCGAGGGCGGAGTTGCAGCCAATAACTTTAGCACTTCACGTTCACTCAAGCGATCACCTACGACTTCACGTAGCGTGAAGGCGAGAAGGTTTACGCCACTGACTCCGAACTGCCGTAGATCCCCAGCACTGGCCTTTTCCTGTAAGCCACGCACCCGTGCTTTTACCAGCCGATTGAGTTTCGGTTTACCACGCCCCCAACCAAGCTCTCTCGCCGCCACACCGAAGAGCAATGCGATGACCAATGAATAAATTCCGGCCGCTCCACCAACAGCTTGCGCCAATGTCCATTTCGACGAGGCCTTAAACTGCTCAACAAGGACCGGCTCGATCGGACCTTTTGGCTTTTGATTTTTTCTAGCTTCGCCTTTTCCGCCGGTGAAGCTCTCCGATCCACCACGAGTCGCTCCGGAACCCCGACCGACTCTTAGTCTCAATGGTTCTGTCGCCCGAGAAATATACTTCTTCGTTACTGGATCAAACATCGATGCCGCAATAGAGGGAATTTCAAATTCCCCGTCTCGCCGCGGAATCAGCTGCACAGTGAACTCTTTAAAGCTTGTTCCCCAACCAAAGAACTTTGCTTCTTTTTGTGTGTCGTATAGTTCCATGCCTTCCGGTGGTTGAAATGGAGGAATGTCGATCAACTTGGCATTACCGCGACCTTCGAATCTGATTTTCAGCGGAAACGGCTGATTCGAAACCACGTTATTGTCTTCAATTCTCGCAGTGACGGCGAAATCTCCGACGGCGCCGGAAAAATCTGCTGGTCGACCTTCCAACGGAAGTGGCTTCACCGTGATCTTCACCGGCTGCGATGCCTTGGTAAACGTGAAAGCGCGTCCCATGCCGAGTGCACCGAACGGATCGGCCCCCGGAATCACCGTGCACTTTGCTTGATAACTATCGACAACAGCCGTTCCCTCTTTTATCGGAAACAGCGCAAAAGACGCTAGCAGGGCTTTTTTATATGGAACACCATCAACAACTTCCTGCTGAAAGTTTAAATGAGTCGCGATTTCTATATCTTCCTTCCAAAACCCTTTGAGAGACGGATATTTCAAAGTGTCGAGATCACGAATCATCCCTGTCGTGTACAGAAAAAACGAGACCGTTACTTGTTCGCCGACGTAAGCCTCTGTCTTGTCGGTTTCAACCTGAATAAAGAAGGCTTCTTTTGGATTCGTTGGTAAGGTACGCGAGCCATTGCCGCGAGGAATTTGTCCCATCCCACGGCGAAGAAGTTGCGAAAACAGGTCCTCTTCCTCCGAAGCCTCTTCGTCGTCAAAACCAGGCGGCGGCCTCGCGCCCGGAGCAGAGTTTGGAGCCTGTCTTCGC
>JAXMMN010000034.1:0-1364 GCA_034366485.1 Bdellovibrionales bacterium | reverse complement strand
AGTTTTTCTCTATCGCTGCCGCCTGCAACAAATACTTTCGGATCGTTTTAATTTCCGTAGAGTCTGTGCGAAGCAGTTGTTCCATTTGAACTTTGTCTTTGAGGTAAGACTCGATCCAACCCAGATAGGCCTCTTGAACATAGGCTGTAAAAAAGGATCCTTTTGCTTCCTCATTCAGTTTAATTGCACGCGCAAAAAAGCCGCGTGCCTCATTCAACTGTCCTCGGTGAAGCCGAGAAAAGCCCGCCACTTTTAAAGCTTGAAAAAAATCAAACTTGAGATTGTTTTTCTCTGCAACTTGCATGGCGACATCAAGATTCTTTTCCGCTTCCGACAAATTGCCCTGAAGAAACAATACGTCGGCGATTTTACTGGAACCACTCGATACAAGCCCTTTTGAACCGGTACGCTCTCCCAGGCGCAATAAGCCTTGAGCACTGGAAAGTGCCTCTGTCAATTTTCCCAAAGTGCGGTTGCTGAAGTAACTGAAGATAATGGCATTGCCAAGATCCCACATATTACCAACCGCGAGCAGAGTTTCTCGTGCTCGTTCGCTATAGCTAATCGCCTCGCGAGATTTCGCCTGCCACGTCAGAAATGCCGCGATCCGAATAAGTGCCCCCGCTACAATCTCATGCGCACCTATACTTTGACCAAGATCCATCGCCATTTGTGAATGCATGAGCCCGGCTTTGAAATTTGGCGTCGGCGTGTTGCAGACCGTGAGAGCCAGATACTGGTGTGCCGTCGCCATTTCAACCGGTCGGCCAAGTTGAATTGCGACTCGAAGAAATCGATAGGAAATGTGAAGCATCGACTTGTTGTCGACGATCACCATGACCATCCAAAGACGACGAAGCGTATCACAAAGTAACGTCAGGCGCTCAACTCGCCCCGGTGAAGGAGTCGGTACTTTTACTCGACTTAGAATAAAAATAAATGTTCGATCGAGTGCAATCGCAAACTTAAAATTACTTTTGAATAGCGGAGCTTTAATAATGGCGAGCGAATCATTCAGCCTTGCTAAAGCCTCTGAGTACTTTCCCTGGCGCTGCAGGGTTTCGGCTAGCTTGTTGTTTGCCGTGACTCGTACCTTAAGAGGATGGCTTTCACCTTTTGCCAAAAGATCCGAAAGAACTGTTTCAGCTGCCGTGTAGTTTCCCATGGCCGTGTAGATGTCACAGACCTTCAACTGAATCGCCAGCCTCGCGGCATCTTCCGTCTCCATTTTTTCAAGTACTTTACCAAAATACTTGAGAGCATCGCTGAGTGAGTTTTTAAGAAACGCCTGCTCGCCAGCAAGCGAACAGAACCTGATGATGTGAAGCGCGTGATCCGCTCGGATCGAGTGCTCAGCGAGCGCG